>NZ_PDJV01000024.1 GCF_004116465.1 Arcobacter sp. F2176 | reverse complement strand
TGTATCAAGTATACAACCTGTAAAGTTAAGAGAAATTATAAAAACAACTAGGTATTTTATTAGTATTTTTATTTTCATTTAAATGGCTCCTTGTAATATAACGATTGAAATGAGCCAATAAATTTCCGCTAGGTAATTTATTGGCTACTATGTTTTGTTAATTTATTTTCTAGCTAAGATTGATGTCATGGCTAGTTCTGATAGACTATTTTCACAAGAAACACTACCTACAGAAGTTTTCATTTGAACACTAGATTTATTAATAGGCTCATTATATATCATGAAGTCTAAATCAAATACTTCCAATGTTGTTACCGAAGCTTGGTCTTTATGTGCATTAATGACCTCATCTTTCAATAACTCTGTATTTGGAACTTGTCCTCTATCAACTGTTTGTAAAATACCACCTGATATTAATATTTCATCAGCTAATTCATAAGCTTTATTTTGTACTAATAATCTATATTGAGCGTCAGAAGTAATATTTAAAGGAAAAATATTCATACAATGTCTTCTTTCTGTATGAGTTCCTATTAACCAAATTGTAATTGCATCAAATTTTCCAACAGTCTTTAAATAAGGCTCAATATATGGGTCAGATACTAAATCTGAATGTATTAGAGTAATTTGTTGTTCAGGTATTTTATCAATACTTTTGAAATTATAACCATGATATTTATTATCATATATAATATCACATCGTTTTATAAGTTCTGTACTGTAACCTTTAGATGATAATTTTCTTTCTGCTTCTTTTAAGCAGTCTAAGTTTTCATCAATTGCAATTATTTTTAATTGATTATTACTATTTTCAGAAAGAAGTGCTACTAGTCCTGTTCCGTCACCACATCCAATATCTAATATTAAATTTTTTTGACTTGTTAATATTTTTTTTGCCATCCAACTGTAACATTTTTGAGCATTAAATGCTTCAGCATTATTTTTCCATTTATTTATATATGTTTTATGTTCTTCTATTAATTTTTTATTTGGCATTTCTATATGTTCCTTTTTGAAAATTAACGTTTGAAGTGAGCTAATAAATTTCCCGCAGGGTAATTTATTAGCTCCCCTGATTTGTTATGTCTTAAACTTCCCAATTTAACCACTTTACATAATTTTTCAATAAATCTTCATCATCACTAAATACTGAATATGGAATTGTAGCTTTTACTTGTACTTTACCATCAGCTCTACCAGTAATTTTTGTATTATTAAATAGGGATGCAAATAAAGACAACCCTTTATCTTGAGTAATTAACGCTATATTATAGTTAGTATTTTTTCTATGATACTCATCCAAACCAAATAACATTTCGATTGTGGTTAAATCAAAGGCTGTATTATAGGCATTTTCTTTAGTGAAAGTTTGAGAGTCTTTTAGCACTAATTGTGCTGCTGTTTTTTTACCTTTCATCAAAATTCTCAGAAGTGCCAACATTATTACAAAATCATCTCTTTTTAATTCCATTTCTTTCGCGGTTTTGAAAACTATATCGACAGCTTGTTCTCTTGATTTTTCACTAAATTGCTTATTTAGTTTAGGTGCAATATTTTGTAAAAAGGTCATGCGTTTTTCTATATTTGGTTTTATTAAGTTTTTTAAACGATGATAATAGAGGTTTCCATCAGGATAATCTGCAATTACAAGATTAGGTAATGCTGATTTAAGATCTTTTTTTGCATCTGCAATTTGATTATCAATCATACTATTAGTTGATATTTTACGTTCATTTCCCTCAATTACAAAAGCTGAGATATCTAACATCACAAGATGATTCAAAAAAATGTTATCAAATGAATCAAGTTCTTCATTGACTTTTTTTATACCATTATTATATCTTCGTATAATCTCGGATACAATATTTCTATCTGCAAGTAGTATGGAATTTGGTTTAATAAAAGTAGTAGGTATCCAACCTCCAAATACAATTAGAAATGCTTCATTTTTAACAAAATTAGTCATTTCTAGTTCAACACTGTCATCATTGTGAATAGTATCACTTTGGATGTCAGATAAATTAACTTTAATTTTATTTGTTTTATTCATTTGAATCATATCTTCAAATGAGTTTGGTACGATATCAAATGATTTCACAATGTGTTCACCTATCCTAAAATTACCGTTGAAATATCCTACTGTATCATTGTTCATTTAATATAATCCTCTGTAGACATAACTAATTATTAGTAATACATTATGTATTACTTATATCTAAACTACTTAATAGTTTTACATTTATTATGTTAGCCTATTAAATATAAAAAAATACCTAAAATAGGCTCTTTTAAATAAAAGCATTGCATATTGCAATATTTTTTACAATATTTCTAAACTTTTTATATACTTTTCATGTTAGATTATTGATGTATATCCTTAATATCTTATCAAAATGTATGGCTATTAAGCAAAAATCGTAATAGTTTAACAAAATGCTAAATATATCAGGAGAGTAACATGGGCAAAAAATTACTCGATATTATGAGAGATAAGATTAGATTTAAACACTATAGTATAAAAACAGAGCAAAGTTACATAGGATGGGCAAAGAGATATATACTTTACCATAATAAAAGACACCCTCAGGATATGGGTAAAACTGAAATCGAACAATTTTTAACTCATCTAGCTACTCAACTAAATGTATCTCCAACTACACAAAATCAAGCATTCAATGCTCTATTATTTTTATATGAACAAGTATTAAATATATCCTTAAAAAATCAAAATATACAAGCTTTAAGGGCAAAAGAGAGGAAACATATCCCTGTAGTGCTTACGATTGAAGAAGTAAAAAGTATTATTTTAAATATGAATGGTATTTATCAACTTATAGTTAAACTTATGTACGGTTGTGGTCTTAGAATGAAAGAAGTGCAAAACATAAGGATAAAAGACATCGACTTTGGATTTGATAAAATTTATATTTGGGACAGCAAGTCTCTCAAAGATAGAACCTTACCACTTCCTTTGAAAATAAAGGAGGAGCTTAAAATACAAGTACAAAAAGTAAAAGAACTACACCAAAAAAATTTGCAAGATGGTTTTGGAAGTGTATATATCCCTTATGCGCTAGAGCGAAAATTTCCCAAAGCTAAATTTGAACCAAAATGGCAATATGTTTTTCCTATGGATAAAATCTCAACAGACCCTAGAAGTAAAGAGCAAAGAAGACATCATATTTTGGATGTAACATTAAGTAGAAATATTAAAAATGCAGTCCAAAAGTGTAATATAGACAAAAGGGTTACAGCTCATATTTTTAGACACTCTTATGCAACTCATTTACTTCAAAATGGTACAGATATTCGTTCTATTCAAGAATTACTTGGTCATAAATCCATAGAAACAACTATGATATACACACATGTTATAAAAGAATTAAACAAAAATAATATAAAATCCCTTGTGATTATAAGGAAACAAAATGGCTAAGAAAAAAACAACACTTTTTGAGTGTCAACACTGTGGCGAACAATCTACCAAATGGATGGGAAAATGTCCATCTTGTGGAGGTTGGGATAGTTTTGTTGAACTCAATACCGAACAACAAGAAGTATTAAAACAAACATCAAAAATAATAAACACAACATCAAAAGCAAGACCAATCACCCAAATAGAACAAGATGACATCATCAGATTTTCATCAAATAACCATGAGTTTGACCTTGTCCTTGGTGGAGGAATAGTTCCTGGAAGCCTTACACTTATTGGTGGAAGTCCGGGAGTTGGGAAGTCAACCCTACTTTTAAAAGTAGCAGGTGACATCTCCCAATCAGGTAAAAAAGTTCTTTATGTCTCAGGTGAAGAGAGTATGGGACAAATAAAACTTCGAGCAAATAGACTTGATGCAAATAGTGATAACCTTTATTTATTATCTGAAATCAAACTAGAAGAGATACAAGAAGAACTATTAAGACAAGATTATGAAGCAGTAGTAATTGACTCTATTCAAACTATCTATTCAAGCTCACTAACCTCTGCTCCGGGTTCTGTTTCACAAGTAAGAGAGATAACCTTTGAACTTATGCGTAAAGCAAAAGAATCTGATATCGCTATGTTTATTATTGGACATATCACAAAAGATGGAAGTATCGCAGGACC
Source organism: Arcobacter sp. F2176 (assembly GCF_004116465.1). Classification (NCBI taxonomy): domain Bacteria; kingdom Pseudomonadati; phylum Campylobacterota; class Epsilonproteobacteria; order Campylobacterales; family Arcobacteraceae; genus Arcobacter; species Arcobacter sp. F2176. The sequence continues at coordinate 35,070 of NZ_PDJV01000024.1, read as the reverse complement.
TAGAGTCTTGGAACATATGGTTGATACTGTTTTATACTTTGAAGGAGAATCATCAAAAGAACTTAGAATGCTAAGGGGCTTTAAAAATAGATTTGGAAGTACAAGTGAGATAGGTATATTTGAGATGACAGCAGAAGGACTTATAAGTGCTAAAGACATAGCCTCTAAGTTTTTTGATAAAAGTAAACCCCAAAGTGGCTCTGCTTTAACTGTAGTTATGGAAGGAAGTCGAGCACTTATTATTGAAGTTCAAGCCTTAGTTTGTGAAAGTACTTACCCAAATCCAAAAAGAAGCGCCACTGGATTTGATGTAAATAGATTAAATATGCTTTTAGCCCTACTTGAAAAGAAACTTGACCTTCCACTAAATCACTATGATGTATTTATAAATATAAGTGGTGGTATTAAGATAAAAGAGAGTTCAGCTGATTTGGCTGTAATTGCTTCGATTATTAGTTCATTTAGAGATAGACCTATTTCAAAAGAGTCAGTATTTATAGGAGAAGTTTCTTTAACAGGTGAGATAAAAGATGTATATTCTATAGATATGAGACTAAAAGAAGCAAGTGCTCAAGGTGTTACAAAAGCAATAGTTGCTTTAAAACCAAATATTAAAACAAATCTAAAAATCTTTCCTGTAGATGAAGTGGTAAAAATGATTGAGCTATTTTAATAGCTCAAATCTTTTTACCTAAGTTTTACTTTCCTACTCTTTTATTTGCCCCACTCATAAGCCTATCTTTTGTCACTATTGCTCTTGTATGAGTTCCAGTTCCTATTACTCCACCAGAATCAACAACTTCTAATCTGAACTTATAAAGTTTCCCTTCCATACCTTCAAAAGTTGCAGTTGAAATTGCTGTATCACCACTTAGAGTTGGGGCTAGATGTTTTATATTTACTTCAACTCCAACTGATAATTGACCCTCTTCTAAAAATGGTATCAGAATTTTTGCAGCAGAACACTCCATAAGTGCTACCAATCTCGCTGTTGCAAATACTTCTGGAAAATTATCTTCAGGTGAGATTTGTAGATTTTTTGCTAAATCTTTATCTTCAACTTTAAATTTAATACTATCTTTTGTACCAATTTTTAATTCCATATTTGTACTCCTTTGATTTTTTATATTTTATATTTTATTTACTTAAAGACAAAAAATGTCCTTTATTTACTAATTTGACTAATTTAGCTATAATCCGCCAAAAATAAACGGATAAAAATGATTGACTTTGATAATCAAACAAAAATTGATATAGATATAAGCTCATTGGAAATAATAAAAAATGAACTAAGTCCAAAAGATATCGAGCTAATACTTGTGCATAATGATGAAATACAAATTTTAAATAAAGAGCATAGAAATATAGACAAAGCTACAGATGTACTGAGCTTCCCACTTGAATATGATATGCCAAATATGCCCTTAGGTTCTATTGTCATTTCTGTTGATTTTGTGGAAAATAAAGCAAAAGAGTATAAGCACAGTTTTTTAGATGAATTAACACTTCTTTTTATCCATGGAATGCTTCATTTATTGGGTTATGACCATGAAGTAGATAATGGAGAGCATAGAAAAAAAGAAGAAGAGCTAATCAAAAAGTACAATCTTCCGAAAAGTTTAATTGTAAGGAATTCATAAATGGATATTTTAATTTTCATTGTTTCAATGACAGCGTTAATTTTTGGGGCTGATTTTATAATACAACAAAGTGAAAAGATAGCACTTCACTATAAAATTTCACCTTTTATTATAGGAGCTACTTTAGTGGCAGTTGGGACTAGTTTACCTGAAATGGCAGCTTCAATTTCTGCATCATTAAAAGGAAGTCCTGATATTGCCGTTGCAAATGTTATTGGAAGTACTATTTTTAACATTTCTTTAGTTTTAGGTTCAGTATTTTTATTAGCTAAGAAAATACGTCCAGATAGAGACCTTTTTGCAAAAGATTCCGCTTGGTCACTATTTCCTATTTTTGTTTTTATACTTATGAGTATAGATGGAAAGCTAACTTTTTTTGATGGTATATTATTTTTATTATTAATGTGTGCCTTCTTACTTTTTTTAATCTCTTCAAATCAAGTAGATGTAATAGATGAAGAATTAAAAAAAGAACCTTTTGGATGGGGGAAATCAGGACTGTTTTTAGTTATAGGTTTTATTTTGACAATTGGTGGAGCTGATTTTGCAATTGATAGTGCCTCAAATATAGCAAGAAGTTTTGGAATTAGTGAATGGTTAATTGGTCTATTCTTAGTTGCTTTTGGTACAAGTTTACCAGAACTTACAGTTTCTATAAAAGCTGCTTTAAATAATCAAGCTGATTTAGCAATAGGAAATATTATAGGTTCAAATGTTGCTAACTTTACGATGGTATTAGGTTTATCTGCAATAGTAAATCCATTGAATGTTAATTTAAGTGCAAACTTATTTGATATAGTGGCAGCTTTGATTTTATCAGTAATGTTAGTATTTATTACTGCTAATAAAATGTATAATAAAAGTGCAGGGATTGCGTTGTTGATTGTATTTGCATTAGTGGTACAAAATAGCTTTTTTTAAGCTATTTTGCACACTCTGAACATACACCTGTAAAAACTACATTTGCATGTTTTACATTAAATTTACTTTGAGATTCTAATTCTTTTAAAACACTAGAAGTATCTATAATTATATCTTCAATTTTTTTACACTTTTCACAAACTAAATGAGAGTGTTCCTCTTTTATCAGTTCATAAACAGATTTTTCATTAGGTATTTTTACCTCAGATATAAAAAATTTCTCTACCATCGAATTTACATTTTTATAAATCGTTGCTAGTGAAATTGAAGGGAACTTACTTAACATACTTGCATAAAGTTCATCAATATTTATATGACCTTTATGATAAAGTTCTTCAACTATAGCTAATCTTTGAGGTGTTACTTTCAAATTAAACTCTTTTAATAATCTACTAGAATTTTCCATGACGCCTCCTTTGTAATATGTATAATATTTTTATACTAATAGTCGAATAGTAGTATAAGTAAGATAAACTTTAGTTAAAGAAAATAATTATTCTTTAACTATTATTTTAAATTAAGAATGAAAATCAAAATTTATATTTATATTTATATTATCAATAAAAACTATTAAAAGAAAATAATTATCCTTTAAGCTATATTCTATTAGAATTCTCAAAGGAAAAAAATTATCCACAAATAAAAAAAGGAATTAAAATGAAAAATTTAACAAAACAATTAAAAGTTATCCAAGCAAGTTCTCTTGTAATGTTTACAAAAGTACATAACTACCATTGGAATATAAAAGGTATGCAGTTCTTCCCAATACATGAAATGACTGAAAAAATTTATGGTGAATTTAGTTCAATATATGATGATACAGCAGAAAGATTATTACAATTAGGAGATAAGCCAGTTATTTTATTGGATGAATTATCTAAAACATCTATTATAAAAGAAGATGAAAAAACTGATTTTGATGCTAAATATGTATTAGAAAATATATTAGCTGACTTTGAAATATTTATGTCAGAATTTAAAAAACTATCAACATTGGCAAATAAAAACAATGATACTACTACTGTAGCATTTGCAGATGAAAATATTGCACATTTAGAAAAAAACATCTGGATGATAAAAGCAACACTTAACTAATTCTTGCATTTAAGTTTGGATGAAATATAATCTTTAAATGATTAACTTCATCTAAAACTTAATATTGAGGAAAAATAATGAGACAACACGAATCTTATAAATGTAATAAATGTGGAAATATAATAGAAGTATCAAATGTTGGTGGAGGAACTCTATCTTGCTGTGGTGAAGAAATGGCCTGTATTACGACTGATTTAACATCAGTCGTTCTAATGAAAGCTTTTGCAGGTGAATCAATGGCTAGAAATAAATATGAATATTATGCAAAAGTTGCCCAAAAAGAAGGATACAGAGATATCGCTGAACACTTCCAAAGAGCTGCCAATAATGAAAAAATGCATGCTAAACTAGAATATAAAGCTTACAATGTTTTAAATTATGACAGAGAGTTTGCTAATACAAGTGAAAATCTTCAACTTGCAGCTGATGGTGAAAACTATGAAAATACAACTATGTATCCAGACTTTGCAAAAATTGCAAAAGATGAAGGACACAAAGATATTGCAAGAATGTTAGAAATGATTGGTAAAATCGAAATAGAACATGAAAATATGTACAAAAGTTTAAAACAAAGACTTGATTCTGGTGCTGAATATGTTAGCGAAGATGAAGAAGAAGAATGGATTTGTGAAGTTTGTGGACATGTTCATAGAGGTAAAAAAGCTCTTAAAATGTGCCCTGTATGTAAACACCCTCAAGAGTATCAATCAAGATTAAACTCTAAAAAATAAAATCTTATTTTAGGTTATTTGTTAAATTCAAATAACCTAAATCTCAACATAATCTAATAGTATAAACTATATAATCCCTTATGATAATAAGAACTATATTTCTAATATTTTTTACATATAACCTAACTCTTGCAAAAGATTTTACAGTAGCTTCTTATAATGTGGAAAATTTCTTTGATTTAAAATATGACAAAACAGAATATAAAGAGTTTATTCCAAATACTAAATCAAACTGGAACAAAACAACATACACCACAAAACTAAAACATATAATAAAAGTAATAAATGACTTAAATAAAGATATAGTTGCATTACAAGAAGTAGAATCAAAACAAGCCTTTGATGAACTTGCAAAAAATTTACCCCAATACAAATACTCAATTTTCAAAAAATACAAAACTTCAAGCATAGGACTAGCAATACTAAGTAAATATGAGATTAGCGATTATGAGCTCATTGATGTAAAACACTCAAAAGTCAATCGCCCTATTTTAAAAGTGACTTTAAATATAGACAATCACAAATTTATTGTTTTTAATAATCATTGGCCATCAAAAAGAAAAGAAGAAAACCAAAGAGTTTTATATGCCCAAGCCATAGAAGAGTATATAAAAAATTTAAATGAAGATGTAGATTATGTTATTTTGGGAGATTTAAATTCAAATTACAATGAATTTGAAACTTTCAAATACTCAAAACTAAATAATACTTATGATTTAACAGGCATAAATGATGTTTTAAATACTTCTATTAAGGGTAAGTTTATCTCTAAAAATGAGATTTTAAAATATAATAAAAAAGTACATTACAATTTATGGTTAGAGTTAAATTATAATCAAAGATTTTCTTATAAGTTTAGAGGTGAAAATGAGACTCCTGATAATATTGTTTTACCAAAAGCTTTATTTGATGATAAAAATATCTCCTATGTAAATGATAGCTTTCAAGTCTTTAAACCAGAATATTTAATAAAAAATGGAAGAATATTTAGATGGGAGATGAAAAACAATATTCATCAAAACAGAGGTTATTCTGATCATTTACCTATTTTAGCAACATTTACAACTGAAAAAGTAAAAAAACAAATACCAATAAAAGCTGATTTGATAAGTGAACTTTATAGTAAAACCAATATCTCTTTTCCTATACTCTTATCTAATATAAACTTGGTGTATAAAACAGATAATGTAGCCATCATAAAACAAAAAAATGACCGAGCAATATTTGTTTACAAAGATGTATCAAAATTAAAATATGACAAAAATTACACCATAAAAATAAATCAAACAAAAAGATTCAATGGACTATTAGAAATAAATGATTTCCAAATATTAGATGAAAAAGAAGATAAGTTAGATAAAAAATCTCTTTTTTTAGATGCTTCAAAATATGATATATTGGAATACAAGTTTCAAAATGAAATGATAAACAATATCTCAGGGATTATTCAAAACAACTATTTAAACTATATTTTTAAAAATGAAAAAAGAAAAATAAGAGTTTATGTAAAGAATAAAGAACTTTTACCAAAAAATGGGCAAAAAATTACTATAATAAATGCTCATTTAGGTTTTTATAAATCAAAACCACAAATTATACTCTATAAAAAAAGTGACTATAAATATGTTGATTAAATCTATTTTTACAAATAGTAGTGGAATTTTAGTATCAAGAATACTAGGCTTTGTAAGGGATTTGCTTACTGCTTCTATTTTAGGAGCAAATATATACTCTGATATATTTTTTGTAGCTTTTAAACTACCAAACCTATTTAGAAGAATCTTTGCAGAAGGTGCTTTTACCCAAGCATTTATTCCAGCTTACGCAAAAACGAAACAAAAAATAAGATTTACTAGTGCAATATTTTTACAATTTTTAGCTCTTATTTTATTTCTTTCACTTTTAGTAACCCTATTTTCAAAGTTTATCACACATGTTATAGCTTTAGGATTTGATACTAAAACTGTGGAGCTAGCAGCCCCACTTGTGGCAATAAACTTTTACTATTTGCCTATGATATTTATAGTTACATTTATGGCTGCTCTTTTACAGTATAAACATCACTTTGCTACTACTGCTTTTTCAACAGCCCTACTAAATCTAGCACTAATAGCAGCACTTCTTTTATCAAAAGACTTGGGAAAATATGAGATAACATATTACATGTCTTATGGTGTTTTAGTTGGGGGATTATTACAAATTTTAGTACATCTTATTGCTATAAAAAAGAAAAACTTACTTAAAGTTTTCACTTTCAATAAAATAAATATAAGTGAAAATAAGTTTTACAAAAACTTTATAAGTGCTACAGTAGGAAGTTCAACTTCACATATCTCTGCATTTTTAGATACTTGGTTAGCTTCATTTTTAGTAAGTGGCTCTATTTCTTATTTGTACTATGCAAATAGAGTTTTTCAGCTTCCTTTAGCACTTTTTGCAATAGCAACTTCAACTGCACTTTTTCCTATGATTGCACGAGCTATTAAAAATAAAGATGAAGATAATGCCTTAAGACTAATGAGAAAATCAACTATAATATTAACAGCCTTACTTGCAATTTCAACTCTAATAGGAATTGTTTTTGATAATTTTATAGTTCAATTACTTTTCCAAAGAGGTGCTTTTACAAGTACTGATACTACAAATACAGCTTTGATACTTAGTATGTATTTAATAGGACTTATTCCCTTTGGAATAGCAAAGATATTTTCCCTTTGGTTATACTCACATGAAAAGCAATTTTTAGCTGCAAAAATCTCTATGAAAGCACTTGGCTTTAATATAGTTTTTTCACTTCTTTTAATCACCCCTTATGGAGCAGCAGGATTAGCTTTTGCATCAACATTAAGTGGATTTATTCTATTTTTTCTTACAATAAAAGAGTTTGGATTTAGAAAATTTAAACAACTTATTTTTAGCAAATAATAATTTTATCTTTTTATTAAATATTTTAGATATAATCTGCCTTCATTACAAAAATTTAGGAATTTAATGAGAGAATTTTTTAAACAATACATACCCTATTATAAAAATTATATTTTAAAATTTTTCTACGCTTTTATTGGTATGTTATTAGCTGCTGGTGGAACTAGTGGGAGTGCATATGTTGTCAAACCCTTATTAGATGAAATATTTATTGCAAAAAATGCTGAAATGTTACAGATTATTCCTTTTATGGTTATAGCATTATATTTTGCTAAAGGTTTTGGGGGCTATATTCAAGCATATTATATATCTTATATTGGACAAGATATTGTAAGAATCGTTAGAGATAAACTATTAGCTCATGTATTAACTTTAGACATTGATTTTTTTCAAAAAAAACATGGGGGAGAATTAATTTCTCGTATCACAAATGATATAAATAGAATTCAATCAGCGGTTTCAAGTCAAATTGCTGAAATTATTAGAGAAAGTATGACAATTATTGCCTTAATAGGTGTTGTTATATACCAAAGCGCAGAATTAGCATTTTATGGTTTAGTTGTACTTCCAATGGCAATTTACCCACTTACAGTGCTAGCTAAAAAGATGAAAAAACTATCATTTAGATCTCAAGAATCAAATTCTGATATTACTTCTAATTTAAGTGAGACTTTTAACAACATAGAGATAATAAAAGCAAATTCAACAGAGTTTTTAGAAGCTAAAAAATTTCAAGCACATAATAAAAACTTTTTTAATATAAATATAAAAGCTGTAAAAACAAATGAACTAGTTTCTCCTCTTATGGAAACATTAGGTGCAATTGCACTTGCAGTAGTAATAATTGTGGGAGGGAAAGAAGTAATAGAAGGTGAACTAACAGTTGGTTCATTTTTCTCATTTATGACAGCATTATTTATGTTATACACTCCTATAAAAAGATTATCAAGTTTATATAATAAAATGCAAAATGCCTTAGCTGCGAATGAAAGAGTTAATGAAATATTTAATACAAAAGCAACAATTTTAAATGGAGAAGACTTATTCCCTCAAAATATTGAAACAATAGAATTTAAAAATACTCAACTGAAATATGATGGTTTTACAGCACTAAAGAATATAAATTTAAAAGCCTCAAAAGGTGAAAAAATTGCTTTAGTTGGAGATAGTGGTGGAGGAAAATCTTCATTGGTAAATTTAATTATTAGATTCTATGAAATAAGTGAAGGTGAAATACTTTTTAATGACAAATCAATAAAAAATATTGATATAAAATCATTAAGAGATCAAATATCAATTGTCACACAAAGAGTCTATATTTTCAATGATACAATTTCTCAAAATGTAGCTTATGGACAAGAACTTGATGAACAAAGAGTTATTGATGCACTTAAACAAGCCCATGCTTATAACTTTGTAATGTCACTTGAAAATGGAGTTCATACAAAACTTGATGAATTTGGAACAAATTTAAGTGGTGGTCAGAGACAAAGAATAGCAATAGCTAGAGCTTTATACAAAAAACCTCAAATACTTATTTTAGATGAAGCAACTTCAGCCCTTGATAATGAAAGTGAATCTATTATCTCAGAAGTTATTGATGAAGTAAGTAAAGACAAAATCACATTTGTTATAGCACATAGATTAAGTACTATTAAAAGTGCAGATAGAATTGCTGTATTTAAAGATGGAAAAATAGTTTGCCAAGATACAGAAAAAGAACTATTAAAAAATTGTAATGAGTATCAACGACTTCATAACCTAGCAAATATTTGATAAAGAAATATTTACAAAGTTTTAGATAAAATATCTGATTAGAAAAAGGAAAAAATTGTTTAGCTATAACACATTAAAAAAAGTATTATTTAAATTTCAACCAGAAACTGCACATTATCTTGCTGAATTTGGACTAACAAAATTGCCTTATTGCCGAAGTTTAAACAACTATATGGTTAATAAAAATTTTATATTTGACCATAAATTATCTCAAGATATTTTAGGCATTACTTTTAAAAATCCTGTTGGTTTAGCTGCTGGATTTGACAAAAATGCTACGATGATAGAATCAATGATGGCTTTAGGTTTTGGCTACACTGAAATTGGGACTATGACGCCAAGAGCACAAGATGGAAATCCAAAGCCTAGAATGTTTAGATATCCAGAACAAAAAACAGTTCAAAATGCTATGGGATTTAATAATAAGGGTTCATACGATGTAGCTAAAAATCTTAGAAAAGTTTTTCCTTATACTATTCCAGTGGGTGCAAATATTGGTAAAAATAAAACTACACCTGAAAATATGGCATTAAGTGATTATAAGATTTTAATAAATAAATTTAAAGATATAAGTGATTATTTGGTTATAAACATTTCTAGTCCAAATACACCAAATCTTAGAGATTTACAAAATGAAAAATTTATAACAGAACTTTTTACGATGGGGAAAAAGCTTACAAATAAACCTATATTTTTAAAAATAGCTCCAGATATGGAAGCTAAAACTGCTGTTGATTTATGCAAAACAGCTATAAAATCAGGAGCTGCTGGTATTATTGCCACAAATACAACTATTGATTATGATTTACTTCCTGGATGCCAAAGCTTTGGTGGACTAAGTGGTGCTGTTTTAAGTGAAAAGTCATATGAATTATTTAAAGAAATAGCTAAAGAGTTATTTGGAAAAACAATTTTAGTATCTGTGGGTGGTATTTCAACACCAGAAGATGCTTACAGAAGAATCAAAGCAGGTGCTTCACTTATCCAAGTATATTCTGGTATGATTTTTGAAGGTCCAGCAATGGTTAGAAAAATAAATGAAGGAATTTTAAAACTTCTTGATGAAGATGGTTTTTCAAATATAAATCAAGCAATTGGTGCTGATTTAAAATAATAAAGAGGGTTAATAAGTGATTAAATTGATATTGATACAATTCTCACTTCTATTTATATTCGCAGGAGAATTAATGAGTAATAGTTTACCAAAATATTTTACAAAAACTTTAGACAATGGATTACAAATAGTTGTAATACCTATGGAAAATGGTTCAAATGTTGTTTCAACAGACATTTTTTATAAAGTTGGAAGTAGAAATGAAGTAATGGGGAAAAGTGGAATAGCACATATGCTTGAACACTTAAATTTCAAATCAACAAAAAACCTAAAAGCTGGTGAGTTTGATGAAATAGTAAAAGGATTTGGAGGAGTAAATAATGCCTCAACTTCGTTTGATTTTACACACTATTATATAAAGTCAAGTTCAAAAAACATGGGTAAATCATTAAAACTTTTTGCAGATTTAATGGAAAATTTAACATTAAAAGATAAAGAATTCCAACCTGAAAGAGATGTAGTAGCAGAAGAGAGAAGATGGAGAACAGATAATAATCCAATGGGATATTTGCAATACAGACTTTTTAATAATGCATATATTTATCATCCATATCATTGGACGCCAATTGGTTTTACTGATGATATTAAAAATTGGACAATAAAAGATATTAGAGACTTTCATAGTACATATTATCAACCAAAAAATGCAATTGTAGTTCTTGCAGGAGATATATCTAAAGAGAATGCTTTTAAGTTAGTTAAAAAATATTTCAAAGACATAAAAAATAAAAAAGATATTCCATCAAAAGTTTATACAGTTGAGCCAAAACAAGATGGAGCAAAAAGAATTATAATAAATAGAGATTCACAAGTTGAATTATTAGCTATGGCATACCATATACCTAACTTCGAACATAAAGATCAAATAGCCCTATCAGCTCTTAGTGAACTATTAAGTTCTGGTAAAAGTTCTATTTTAGAAAAAAGACTTGTAGATGAAAAAAGATTAGTAAACTCTATATATGCTTATAATGTGGAATTAAAAGATCCTGGACTATTCATGTTTATTGCATCATGTAATGAAGGTGTAAAAGCCCAAGATGTTGAAAAAGAGATATTAGAGATAATAAAAGAGATAAAAGAGGGAAAAATTTCGCAAGAAAATTTAGAAAAGATAAAAATAAATACAAAAGCTGATTTTATTTTTTCACTTGAAAGCTCTAGTTCTGTAGCTTCATTGTATGGAAGTTATTTTGTCAAAGATAATATTAAACCTCTATTTTCATATGAAGAAAACATTCAAAACTTAAAAATAAAAGATATTGTAAAAGTTGCAAAAAAATATCTACAAAAAGATAATTCAACAACTTTAATTTTAAGAAAGGATGGCAAGGATGGATTACAAGATAAGTAAAACAACCTTTGGAGAAAAGCCTCATTTTGAGTTACCTAAGCCTTTGTTTTACAAAGAATTAGGAGAAAAGGGCTTAGTTGAGCTTTTTAATAAGTTTTATGACTTATTAGTGGAAAGTGACATCTCTAATTTTTTTCCTCAAGATGAAAAAGAGTTAGCAAAAGTCAAAGCACATAATGTAAAGTTTTTTATAGAAGCTTGTGGCGGTCCAAAGTATTATTCAGAAGAAGTTGGTCACTTTGATATGATGAAAGCCCATGAACCTTTTTCAATAACTGAAAAAGCAAGAACAGAATGGCTTGGTTGTATGCAAGAAGTACTAAAAGATGTTAAAATTTCAGAAGAAGCAAAAAAAAGTTTTTGGGAATACTTAGAAAAATTTTCAAAACATACAGTAAATGTAGATACTGGAATCAAATTACCAGAAGATATAGTAAAAGTATAAAGGAAGTAAATGAATATAATTACCGGGGCAATGACAGCATTAATCACTCCATTTAAAAATGGAAGAGTTGATGCTGTTTGCTATGAATATTTAATCAAAAGACAAATAGCTCAAGGAATAGATGCAGTTGTTCCTGTTGGAACGACAGGAGAAAGTGCAACTTTATCACATAATGAACATAAAGAGTGTATTGAAATTGCAGTTTCAGTTTGTAAAGGAACAAATGTAAAAGTTATAGCAGGAGCTGGTTCTAATGCTACACATGAAGCTTGTGATATAGCAAAACATGCACAAAATGTTGGAGCTGATGGAATATTATCTGTTGCTCCATATTATAACAAACCTATGCAAGAGGGACTTTATCAACACTACAAAGCAATTGCCGAGTCTGTTGAAATTCCAGTTATGCTTTATAATGTTCCAGGAAGAACTGGAGTTGATATTGAAGCAGATACTGCAATTAGATTATTTGATGATATTAAAAATATCTATGCAATCAAAGAAGCAACAGGAAGTCTAGAGCGAGCAATTGAATTAAATGCAAAAAGAGCTGACTTTTGTGTAGTTTCTGGTGATGATCTTATTGATTTTCCTATGCTTGCAAATGGTGGGAAAGGTATTATTTCAGTTACTGCAAATTTACTTCCTAATTACAAAAGTAGATTAGTAAAATCAGTATTTGAAGGTGATTATGAAACAGGAAGAGCTATAAATAATGAACTATATGCACTAAATAAAATTATGTTTTGTGAAAACAATCCAATACCAATAAAAGCGGCTATGTATATTGCAGGATTAATGGATACTTTAGAGTATAGATTACCACTTACAAAACCAAGCTTAGAAAATATGAAAAAAATTGAAGAAATAATTAAAAATTATGAGGTAATAAAATAATGAGTAGTGAGATGAAGGGAAAAACATTAGTAATTTCTGGTGGAACAAAAGGTATTGGTAAAGAGTGTGTTTATAAGTTTGCAAGTAATGGTATCAATGTTGCTTTTACATATAATTCAAATCAACAATTTGCAGAAGATATTTGTAAAGATGTTGAAGAAAAATATGGTGTAAAATGTAAAGCATATCCTTTTAATATCTTAGAACCAGAAAAATATAAAGAACTATTTTTAGAAATCGACAAAGATTTTGATAGAGTTGATTTCTTTATCTCAAATGCTATGATTTATGGACGAGCAGTTGTTGGTGGATATGGTAAATTTATGAAACTAAAACCAAGAGGATTAAATAATATCTATACAGCAACAGTAAATGCCTTTGTTTGTGGTGCACAACAAGCTGCAAAAAGAATGCAACAAATTGGTGGTGGAGCAATTGTTAGTTTAAGTAGTACAGGAAACTTAGTATATATCGAAAACTATGCAGGTCATGGTACAAATAAAGCAGCAGTTGAAGCTATGGTTAGATATGCTGCAAATGAACTTGGTGAATATGGTATTAGAGTAAATGCAGTTTCTGGTGGTCCAATTGATACAGATGCACTTAAAGCATTTACAAACTATGAAGAAGTAAAAGCAAAAACTGCTGAATACTCTCCACTAAATAGAATTGGTCAACCAGAAGATTTAGCACAATCATGTTATTTCTTATGTACTAATGATGCATCATGGATTACAGGTCATACTCTAATCGTAGATGGTGGGACAACTTTTAGATAATGACAAAAAAATTAAATCTGCCTAATGCCTTAGCACTTTTAAGAATAGCATTAGCACCATTAATGTTATGGTTTTTAGTTGATAGGGATAGTGCCATTTTTTCTACTTGGCATCCCTCTTGGCTAGATTATTTTGCTGGACTTATTTTTGTGATAGCTTCAGTTACTGACTTTTTTGATGGATATATAGCAAGATCTTGGAATCAAATAACAAAACTTGGTGGTATATTAGATCCACTTGCAGATAAAATGCTTATGCTTTCAGGTTTCATAGGACTTGTAGCTATAAATAGAGCAAGTGCCTGGGCTATATTTTTAATACTTTCAAGGGAATTCTTTATAACAGGACTTAGAGTTGTTGCAATTGGTGAAGGTAAAGATGTAGCTTCAACAATGGCAGGAAAAATAAAAACTGTAGTTCAAATGATAGCTATTGGTTTTTTAATTATGAATTGGCCTTTTGGAACTGAATTACTTTGGTTTGCAGTTATATTAACACTATATTCAGGATATGAATATATAAGAGACTATTTTAAAAACTAAAGGATATTTGTGGGTACTATAACTTTTTTACTTGTTCTTTCATTTTTGGTATTTTTCCATGAATTAGGACACTTTTTGGCAGCACGATACTTTGGAATAAAAGTTGAAGTATTCTCAATAGGTTTTGGAAAAAAACTTTATTCTAAACAGTGGATGGGAACATCTTGGCAATTTGCATTAATACCACTTGGTGGTTATGTAAAAATGAAAGGTCAAGATGATACTAAACCAGGACTTGTAGAAGCTGGAAATGATTCATACAATAACAAAAAACCTTGGCAAAGAATAATAATACTTTTTGCTGGTCCATTTGCTAACTTTATTCTTGCAGCTATTTTATATTTTGCAATTGCAATTATTGGAGCAAATGCTTTAAGTCCAACAATTGGTCAAGTTGTAGCTAATTCACCTGCTGCAAAAGCTGGATTAAAAGTAAATGATGAAATTTTAAGAATAAATAATACAGATGTAAAACAGTGGAATGAAGTTGGAAAATATATTGTACAGTCAAAAGGTGCTCTTCAATTTTATATTAAAAGAGATGGTGCAGTTATTACAAGAATCATAAACCCACATATAAGTGATAGTGAAAATATATTTAAAGAAAAAATCAAAAAAAGAATGATAGGTATTGCCCCTGCACCTAAAGTAGTGAAATTAGATTTATCACCAATTGAAGCACTAGGTTTTGCCTATGACTCAACAGTAGAGTCATCAAAAATGATTTTTAAAGGTGTTCAAAAACTAATCCAAGGTGTAATTCCAAGTAGTGAAGTTGGTGGAGTAATAACAATAGGAAAAGTAATCTCAGATGCAAGTCAATCAAGTATCATTGCATTATTAACAATTACAGCTCTTATCTCAGTGAATTTAGGAGTTTTAAACCTTCTTCCAATACCAGCCCTTGATGGTGGACATATTATGTTTAACCTTTATGAAATAATAGCAAGAAGAAAACCAAGTGATAAAGTGTTTATGTACTTGACAGTTGTAGGATGGGTAATTCTTGGTTCACTTATGCTTTTGGGTATTTATAACGATATCTCTAGATTATTAAAGTAGGAGAATAGATGTTAACAAAACAGTTAGCTGTAGAAAATTTAGACAAATTAATAGAAAGAGTTGAAGCTGCAAGACTTCAAGTCTCTCATCATCATATAGTAAAAATCATAGCTATTAGTAAATATAGCCTATCAGAAGAAGTAGCAACTTTATATGATGCAGGTCAAAGAGCTTATGGTGAGAACAAAGTACAAGATTTAAAAGACAAAATGGAAAAACTTGAGGAGTTACCATTAGAATGGCATTTTGTGGGAAGACTTCAAAAAAATAAAATCAATAATTTGATTGATTTAAATCCAACATTGATTCAATCAATTGACTCTTTAGAATTAGCAATTGAACTTAACAAAAAATTAGAAGCAAAAAATAAAAAAATAAATGCCCTACTTCAAATAAACTCAGCTTATGAAGAATCAAAAGCTGGCGTTATGCCAGAAGAGGCAATTGAAGTTTATAAAAATATAATTGATACATGTGCAAATATAAATCTAAAAGGTGTAATGAGTATCGGAGCTCATGTTGAAGAAGAAGAAATTGTAAAAAAATCTTTTGAAACAACTAAGAAAATCTTTGATGAGTTAGCACCATTTGGAGCAAAATATTGTTCTATGGGGATGAGTGGGGATTTTGAATTAGCTATTGCATGTGGTTCAAATATGATTCGAGTAGGTTCAAGTCTATTTAAATAGACTTGAGTTACATTTTCTTATTTTTTATACTTAGAAATGATTTTATAACACACTTCATTCTCTCTTCTATATCACTACCATCTTCATCCATATAATCTGTTTGTATTTTGTAAACTATTTTTTTATCAATTTTAAATTCAAATACTAAATATCCTGCAAAAAAATTAGATTTTGAGCCTTTTTTATTTTTATCTTTTTTATCATTTTCCAAAATATAATAGTCAATTACAACTTTTTTATCTGTGTTTACTGTTTTTTCTTTGGGAATATTTTTTTTTAAAATAGAATCTGCTTTTTTTATATCATAGAATTCTTTTAAAATAGAAGGCATAAAAACTGAATAATTTATCTCTGATTTGGTTATATAATTATCTGATAGGAGTAAATCTTTAGCAAGTGATATTTTTCCAGGTGAATAAATTGATTCAAAAGTTACAGTTTTTTCTTGGCACTCTACCCTTTTACTTTTAGGATCATTTTTTGTCATATTTTCAAATATTCCATATGCAAAAAATAAGATAATAGTAGAAATTGTTAAAACTAATATTTTATTCATAAAAAACCCTATGTATTTAAATAAGGTTAATTATAAGAGTTTATTGTTAATTTAATGTTAAAAAATCTATAAGTTTTACTTATATTATAGATTCACCTAACATGCCAATTATAAATCCAAAGTTTACACCAATAGCAATTAATTTTCTTTTTTTATATTGCAATAATGGTGCAATATCTTGAAAGATAATATACATAATTCCACCCGCTGAAAAAAGCATCAAAGAAGAAGTAATCAAAATCTTATCTTCTAAAAATACATAACCTAATAGGGAAAAGATGAGTCCAACAAAACTTAAAATAAATAGTATAAAAAGTGCTTTATAAGATGAGTGTTTTAGTTTTTTTAGCTCAGTATATGAATTAAATGATTCTGGTAAGTTTTGTAAGGCTATAAAAATAGAGAGTAAAACTCCAACTTTATGGTTATAAACAAATACAGCACCTAAAGCTATAGATTCTGGAATAAAATCCAATAACATAGCTATTACTTGTGGTATTTTATATCTGTTCTTTTCAATTAACTTATCAAAAAAGAAAAAAGAAAGTCCACCTAAAATAAAAAGTGAAGTACTTAATAAAACAGGCAATTCTAACATCCCATCAGGGACTAAAACAAAAGAGATGGCAGAAAGCATTATTCCTGTTGAAAAAGCTATTAAGTAGTGAATAATAAGCTCTTTTAGCTCTTTATTATGTACTCTATTTTCAAAATAGTATGAAATCAAACCACCAATAAAAACTGTAGAACCAGCTAATAGAGAAAATAGAATAATTTCATAAATCATGTTAGTTTAGTGAGTTTTTAAACTTTTTCAACTCTTCTTCTATACTTGGAACTCTCATAAAATGTTCACCTATTAGAAAAGCATCTGCACCTATTTCGCTTAGATTTTTTATTATTTCAGTACTACTTACTCCACTTTCTGCAACGATAATTTTTCCATTTGGAATCATAGGTATTAGTTTTTCACAAAGACTCATATCCATCTCCATCGTTTCAAGATTTCTATGATTTATTCCTACAATATGTGCTCCACATTTCATAGCTTTTGTTAAATCTTCTTTATCATGAACTTCAACTAATACTTCTAGTCCTAAGTGAAGTGCGTATTCATATAACTCTTTTAAATCTTTAGTAGATAAACTTTTTGCAATAAGAAGTATAAAATCTGCGCCATAAACTAAAGCTTCCACGATTTGATACTTATCTAAAATAAAATCTTTTCTAAGAAGTGGTGTTGGAACATATCTTCTTATTTGTGTTAGGTACTCTAAATTTCCTTGGAAATAGTGAGGTTCAGTTAAAACAGAAATAGCATTTGCTCCATTTTTTGAATACTCTTGAGCAATAAATACTGGATCAAAGTCTTCTTTAATAACTCCCTTACTAGGACTTGCTTTTTTAACTTCAGCAATGATTCTAATTGGTTCTTCTTTAGTTGATGTAAGATATGGTTTTACATCTCTTGGAGCATATGGATTAGAACTTAAACTTCTTCCTAATAATTCTAAAGGTATCTCTTTTTTCCTTCTTTGTACATCTTCTAAAGTTCTCTTATTTATCTCATCTAAAATCATTTTTTACTACACTCCTTAATTTTCTTCCAATGCATTCTAATCTCACTATCACTAAGCCCTACTTCATCAACTACTTTTTTCATAAGTTTATAAGCAATTTTACAATTTTTCAATTTGTAATTTCCCCAAGCTTTTGAATCAATATAAGCTATATTATTTGGAGCTTTCTTTAAAGCTTCCTCAACATAAGCAAGACCTTTTTTTATGTCAACATTGTAATCAATTAAAATATAACCTAAATAGTTTTGATAAACATGATTATCTAAAACAGTTAGTACTTCATTAAATTTTTTAATAACATTGTCTAAAACTTTTCTTTTATCTGCTGCTGTTTCAAACTCTAAAATAGCAATTTGAGCCAATAAATCAACATTGCCATCTTGTTTATATAGTTTTCGCACTAACTTAAGGGCTTTTAGTGGTTGGTCAGTTCTTTTGTACAAACTCACTAGTTTTACATCATCTAATTTTTCTTTTTCTAGAAATAAAATTGCTTCATTTATATCTTTCTTCTCTAAGTATGAGATTAAAACTTTATATGTTTTATTAGCCATATCTTCGTTGTCTTCATTTTTATATGTTTGATATGATCTTTTTAAAACTGAAATAATTCCATCTACATTATTTTGTTCTTGATAAATAGATATCAATTTTGAACAAATATTTGAATCACAACCAAATAGTCTAACATGTGTTTCAAGATAAGCTAAAGCTTCTGGCTTTTTATTTAAATACGCATATAAAATATTTACAAGATTAAGAAGTGTATTTGAACTATTATTCATAGAATATGAAGTTTCAAAATACGAAGCTGCTTTTGTATAATCTTTTTTTACAAAATAAACATTTGCCAAAACTTCATAGTTTAGAGCACTTTTATATTTAGTTAAAAGTTTTTGTGCCACTTCTAAGGCTTTGTCTGTTTGATTTAGATTAAGTAATGAAACACAATATATTCTTAAAATAAGCTCTTGTTCTTTTACATTATCGCCAAGATGATTTTGTACTTTTTTTACAATATCTTTAAAATGACCTGTTGCCAAAGATGCTCTTAAATATCTTATATAATATTCATAGTTATTAGTATTGTCATATAATTTTTCATACAAAAATCTAGCTTGATTTGTATTACCTTGTCTTTCATATTCTAAGGCATATACAATATATAAATCTTCATTAAAATCTTTATCTACTTCTTTTGCAAACAAAGAACTTAGAAAAATAAATATTATTAAATATCTTTTATAGCTGGACACTCTTCTTTTACCTCATTAATTCTTGTTTTAAAATAATCCCAAAAAGGGAAAGTTCTACACTGTTTTGGTCTTGCTTCATACACAGAACACTGTCTTTTTTCCAAATCAAAAAAGACACAAGCATAATTATTTTCAGCCAATCTTTTTTCATTGATTGTATACTTATACCCTACTTTTCTTAAAAACTTATATACTAACTCATCTACTTCTATATTTAAAAGTTTTGCCAAATCTTCTTGTTCGGTTTTATTTATCCAAATATAACCGCTCTCACCTATGCAACAGTTTCCTGCGCAAGTATCACAAGCTTTTGGATTAAAACCATAGGGAAAATCATCTTGTTTTATTATTTCATTCATATATCAACTTTTATACTGTGTGTTGAAGATACTTTATAAATATCTTGAACCTCTTTAGTAAAATCTTTTTCATCAAATACAATAAGCGGACTTAATATTCGCATCAAAGATTTTGAATTTTTTCTTGCATAAATCAATACTAAAGTAGCATCTTTTCCAAGCTTTGGATGCACAAACTGCATCGACTCGATATTTAACTTATACTCATTTAAAAGGTGCATAATATCATTTAACTGCTTAACATCATAACAGAAGAAAAACTTACCGTTTTGATTTAATACTTTTGAAGTTTTTGATATAAAATCAACCAAAGGCATAGAGTCATTATATCTTGCTATTTTTATATTTTCATTTTCTGTTTTTACAACATTTGTATGATAAAAAGGTGGATTTGAAACACAAATATCAAAAGTTTTATCAAAACTAATATCTTGATATTTTCCTTTGTATATTCTTGATTCTATTTTATTGTTTTTAGAATTTATCTTTGTCAATTCTTGAAATTTATCCTGAACTTCGCATTGATTTAAATTTAATCTTGGATTATCTCTTGCAACTAAAAGTCCCAATATCCCACTTCCACTTCCTATGTCTAAGAGTTCACCTTTTATGTTTTTAAAGATTTTTAAATTTGTATTTATAAAATGATGTAAAAAGTGAGTATCACTATTGTAACAATAGCCATCTTGTGGTTGATATAGAAGCAAATAAAGCCTTTTTTATTTTTTTGTATTGTACTAAAAACTCTCTAATAATGCTTTGAAGTAAAATCACAATTGTTTATATAATATATTTAGCCTATATTAGATACCATTTTAATATATATTTTAATATTTTTATTTAATGAAAATAAAAGGAGATAAAATGACTTCAATGGAAACTCCACTTAATACACCAGTTTGGATTGATGCAAAAAGGTGTAAGGCGTGTGACCTCTGTGCTTCTGTTTGTCCAGCAGGCGTTCTTGCTATGACATATGATTCTACTTCGACACTTGGTTCAAAGGTTAGAATCATATCAAAAGAGTCATGTATTGGATGCGGTGATTGTGAATATGCTTGTCCTGATTTTGCAATAAGTGTAGCTACTAAACATGAGTACAAGTTTGCCAAACTAACAGAAGAATCAAAACAACGAGCTAGAATACTAAAAGAAAACAATTACAGAATCAAGGATTAATAATGGCAAGAGAACTAATATGTACAGGAAATGAACTTGCAGCTATTGCATCTGTTGATGCAGGATGTGAGTTTTTTTCTGGATATCCTATTACTCCCTCAAGTGAAGTTATGCATACACTTTCAGATTTGCTTCCAGCCTCTGGAGGTGCAGCTATCCAAATGGAAGATGAGATTGCAGGGATTTGTGCAGCACTAGGTGCTTCAATGAGTGGTAAAAAATCACTAACAGCCACAAGTGGACCAGGTATTTCACTAAAGGCTGAAAATATTGGTCTTGGATTTATAGCAGAAGTTCCCCTTGTAATCATAAATGTTATGAGAGGAGGACCATCAACTGGACTTCCTACTCGTGTGGCACAAGGCGATATTTTACAAGCAAAAAATCCTACGCATGGGGATTATAACTCTATTACTTTATGTGCAGGAAATTTATCTGAGTGTTATACTGAGACAGTTCGGGCATTTAATCTAGCTGATAGATTTATGCAACCTGTATTTGTGTTACTAGATGAAACAATTGGACACATGAGTGGGAAAGCGATTGTTCCTACACTTGAAGAGATAAAAAAGAGTATCTTCTATAGAAAAACTTTTGATGGCAAACCAGAAGATTATGAACCATACAATGCAGCTTCTGATCAACCAGCAGTTTTAAATCCTATGTTTAAAGGATACAAATATCACTACACTGGACTTCATCATGACTTCAATGGACATCCAACTGAAGATGAAACAATGTGTGAAAATCTAATAGAGCGATTATTTAATAAAGTAAATGCCCATATGGATGAAATAGAATCATATGAAGAGTATATGTTAGATGATGCGGATATTATGATTATAGCTTATGGTTCTTTGTCACTTTCAGCAAAAGAAGCAATAAATAGATTAAGAGATGAAGGTATAAAAGTAGGACTATTTAGACCAATAACACTTTGGCCAAGTCCAGCTAAAAAAATCAAAGAGTTATGTGATAGATTTGATAAAGTATTAGTTTGTGAACTAAACCTTGGACAATATATTCAAGAGATACAAAGAGCAAGCCAAAGATTGGATTTTGAAACTTTGTTTAAAGCAAATGGTAGACCAATAGCACCACTTGAAATAATCAAAAAAATCAAAGGAATGTAAGATGGCTTTTAATTATGATAAATATTTACGAATAAATAAAATGCCAACTTTATGGTGTTGGGGTTGTGGTGATGGTGTTATTTTAAAAGCCTTAATTAGAGCTATTGATGAACTTGGTTGGGATATGAATGATGTATGTGTAGTATCAGGAATTGGTTGTTCTGGAAGATTTTCTTCTTATATGAACTGCAATACAGTTCACACTACTCATGGAAGAGCAATAGCTTATGCCACAGGTATCAAAATGGCAAATCCAGACAAACATGTGATTTGTGTAACAGGTGATGGAGATGGTCTTGCAATTGGTGGTAATCACACAATTCACGGATGTAGAAGAAATATAGATATAAATCACATAGTTGTAAATAACTTCATCTATGGTCTTACAAACTCACAAACAAGTCCAACAACTCCCCAAGGAATGTGGACAGTTACTATGAAAAGAGGAAATATCGACCCTACTTTTGATCCTTGTAAACTTGCAATTGGAGCTGGAGCTTCTTTTGTAGCAAGGGAGAGTGTAACAGAGCCTAAAAAACTAGAAAGACTACTAAAAAATGGTCTAAGTCATAATGGATATAGCTTTTTTGATATCTTTTCAAACTGCCACATAAACTTAGGAAGAAAAAATAAAATGAACTCAGCTATGGCAAATCTTGATTGGATAAAAGAGATAACAGTTCCAAAAAATAAATTTGAAAAACTAAGTGATGAAGAAAAAGTTGGAAAATTTCCAACAGGTATTTTAAAACAAGATGAAGATGCCAAAGAGTACACAGACCAATATGAAAAAGTAAAAACAGCTCAAAAAAACAAAACTGCTGTTGAATTTTAAGGAACTAATATGAGTAAAATATTGATGAGATTTACAGGTGTTGGTGGTCAAGGAGTTTTACTAGCAGGAGCAATCTTCGCAGCTGCAAAAATCAATGCAGGTGGATACGGTCTAAAAACTGCCACATATACCTCACAAGTAAGAGGAGGAGCAACAGTTGTTGATATAACACTAGATGACAAAGAAATACTCTACCCATACGCAAATGATGGAGAGATAGACTTCATGCTATCAGTTGCCCAAGTTTCATACGACCAATTTAAAAATGGAGTAAAAGAAGGTGGAGTAATAGTAGTAGAGCCAAACCTAGTAAAACCTACCCAAGAAGATAAAAAAAGATGGAAAATCTACGAAATCCCAATCATCACAATAGCAAAAGAAGAAGTAGGAAATGTAATAACCCAATCAGTCCTAGCCCTAGCAATTGCTAACTTCATGACAGGAGAAAGTATAGACAACAAAATATTAAGAGAAACAATGCTCTCAAAAGTACCAGCAAAAGTACACGAGATAAATAACAAAGCCTTTGATTTGGGCTTGGAGTATGCTAGACAAGTGTCTGGCTGATACTTTGATTTCTACCTTTAGCTAAGTATCATTTTTATAAAGGTAGAAATTTATAATATATAAGCGATATTCCATCTAATACTATTATTTCTTGATTAATTATTTATATAGATTTTTCATTTTCGCATTAAAGTATTTTATTACTTCTTCTGTATCTTTTTTTAATCTAGGGCAATACTTTTCACTTACTTGTAATTTACTATATGCCCATTCTTCTCTATCAAATATAGATTCATAATAAAAAGTTTGATTTTTGTATTTTGAGTTTAAACTCATCTGTTTTATTACTTTTATATTTTTTATCAAGTTTACATACTCTATATCATCACAATTTGCTTTTCGTGTTTGTTGTATTTTAAAAGTTAGAATATATGTAGAAAGTCTTATTTTCATATAAATATCATTAACTATATTTTCATTTTGTTTATTAGCAAGAGGTAAATATTTTTTGGAAAAAACATGATAATTTGTATTAATATCATTTAAATTTTGTAGGTACTCTTTATTTAAAAAAGCTTTTTTATCTTCTGTTGTATATTCACCTAATAAAGACATAACCTCACCTATCAAATTAGTCATAAACTCATATTTATATTGTGTGATTCTTGGTACATCAAAACTAAAATCATCTGTTGCTAATCTTTTAATCTTGTTTACTATCTCTTTATAGTGTTGTTCATATTCCTCTTTGGTATATATATTTTTATAAGATAAGGACATATCTTTTCTATCAGGATATCCACCTATACCATGAATACCTCGAAAAAGAATTACATACCAATAGACATCTTCTGATGATGTTTTTGGAAGTAGTTTAGTTCCAGTTTCATATTCTTCTTGCATTTTATTTAATAGAGGAGTCATTAAAAAGTTGTCATAATCTACAAAATTATGAAGCTTAGATATATAATTACGATATTCCATTGCTTTTATAAAATGTTCTGATGCTTTAGGATTTGGAGATTTACTTAAAGGAAACTCATTAGTAGATATTTGAATAGTACTTGTAATATAAAGAAAAGAAATTTGAATTAAAATAAAAGCTAAAAATACTAAAATAAAATATTTTAATTTTAACTTATTAAATATATATATAAATAATCTTCTCATACTACTTCGTATTTAGCATTAATATAAAGTACATATTAATACTATCAACCTCTACTTTCTCAATATAAAGTTTTTCATTTGCACTCATTAACTACTCCTAATTTCCCTCTTTAATAAAAATATCATCATAATTACAATTCACATACATCTTAAATGGATTATCAGAATATTTTTTGTCATATCTTGTATTTGGAATTTTAAGTCTTTGAAATAAAATTTCCTTTCCTTTTCTTCTACTAGCTGAACTATTAATTTCATTAACATATTCTCTAATCTTTTTTTTAGAAATAAAAATATCTCTAAAATATTTTTTATCGTTTTCACATTGAAAAAGATTATTTTTTATCTTATAAAATAAAATCATACTTGATATATACAAACTATTATTATAAAATCTATGATAATCACCATAAAAATTATTATAATTTTTTCTAAGAAAGTTATTTACATTATGCTCTTTTAAAAAAAAATTTCTTTTTTCATATAAACTAAGAAAGTTATTAAAAAAACTTTTCTCTTTTAGCAAGAGTTTAATATTTTTTTTTGATATTGTTTCATTTTCTAAATCTACTTTTAATTCTGTTGTATAAACATCTAGTAAATCAAAAAAAGCTTGTACTATATATTTATTATCTTTAAATGACTTATCGATAGGGTCATTATCCGCTAGTAAAACAATATATTTAAAAGTATCATCCAAAAATTTATAACCATACTCTTTCCCATGTTTCTTAAGCATATTCCCATATCCTCCAGAACTTAAATTATAAGGCATCATTTCAAAAACATGAAACCAGATAGTACGCTCACTATCAATTGGTGATAATTTAGATATTCCTCTTTTATAAAAATAATCTCTAGCATTTTTAATTGGTGCTATTATTGGATTTTTATAATCTATTCCTGCTTTTACAAGCATTGAGTAAAAGAAATGAATTGTTAATGCATTTACATAATCTTTTCTAGCTTCAATATGAGTTTTAGGAGCATTTATTACATACCGTTTATAATGAACTAAATAAAGTCCAACAATAAAAATTATAATTATTGAGAATATTAATAAAAGTTTTTTTTGATATATTTTCAAAATCTATTCTCCATTTTAGAGGTCTTTTTTGAATCTTCTTTTATATTTTTTATATAAGTTAAAAAATCAGAAAATAAAAGTTTCATAATTAAAAATTGTGCAAAAACACTTGTCCAAATAGCACTTAATAAAAATGCTTGTCCAAGAAAACCAAAAGGAAAGGAATATAAATATATAAAAATTGCACTATCTTTATATTTAGAACGATGTAAGTGAGTTTCATTAAAGAGATAATAAATGAAAATAAAGATGAAAATGAAAAAGAAAAAAGAATATATTTTTTCTTTTAAATTAATATTTTTATATTTTATTCTAAAATAAAAACTTCTTTTATTATTTAAACTGTAAATAAGTAAAAAAACAAAGACAAAAATAGAAAAAATTGCAATCCATGAAAAACAAATCATATATGATTGAGGATTAAAAGTATGCAAATAAAAATTTTTGTACAACACTTTAAATAATTTTTTAAAAAAAGGAACAAAGAAATCTAAGCTTGATTCAGTATACAAATTAAATAGTGTGAAAACTACTCCAAATAAAAATGAAGCAATTACAAAATAGAATATAATTCTAGATTCAAAACGAAATTTATCTAAAGAGTATGATTTATTTATATCAATCATTTTTTGTAGCTCAGGGTCTTTTAACTTTTTATCTACATAGTATTTATGAGTTAAACTTTTTTTATACTCTTCTATCTCTTTTCTTCTCTCAATTCTTTCAGTTCGAGCTTGATGTCTATATTTATGTACCTTTTTAATTAAATACTTTGATGCAATTATTTTTTGCTCTATTTTTATAACAATAACTACCATTAAAATAAAAAATAATATAAGATAAATCAATTAACATTCCTATCATTTACATATAATTATTATATATAAATTATCTTAATTATCATTTTATATTTAAATAAATAACAAAATCTATTCATTAAAAAATTATTACATAAAACTCAGATTTTTGTTCAAATCAAGGCAGACAAAATATTAATAAAGGAGCTTACTAAAGTAAGTGACTGCAATTAATATTGCAGCCGAACGCAGAGTTGGGCAAAAAGCTGAGTTTTTATTTTATGTAGGTTCTGTAGATGTTAATCTTATCTTCCAATCTCTTCGATAAAAACGGATTCGCATTTTTCAAACAGCTCAAAATAAACTTTGATTCTTGAAAATAGTTATAGATTTTCTCATTATCCCAAGATTCTGGTGGTTTTTGTAAGTTTGTGATTCTATCTGCTAATTTTACACATTGTACTGCGTAGCTTTGGGTTAGTAATCTATTTATATTTTCAGCCATTTGTTGTTTTTTAGACTCAATTGATGGGTCTTTTGTTAAGGCTTCAACGCCACTTGCAATTTCATCTCCAAACTCTTCTATTAGTTCACTAATAGTTGCATTTGTATCTTCTAATACATCATGTAATAGAGCAACTTGTATTGCAAAATCTGCATCTTCAAGTTTTACATTACCTTGTTCACAGGCATGCATCATCTCCATAGCAACTGATGCTAGATGGGTAATATAAGGTAAGCCTTTGGGAGTTTTTTGTTCTCCATGTGCCTTTGCTGCAAAGTTTAGAGCTTTTAGGTATTTTTCTTGTGAAAACATCAATCTTCCTTTTCTATTTTATTTTGTCTGTTTTGTTTATTTTGTTTTGCATTATTATTTTTATTATTGATTATATTATCAGATTTTGAAAAAGCTATCAAATCTTCAGCTGTTAGAATTTTCTCTGGTAATTTTGAAAGTGATTCTTTTAAGATATAAGTTGTGCTTAAAGCATCACTATAGGCTCTGTGTTGTGTGTCTATATCTATATGCAATAAATCTTTTAAAAAGTCTAAACCATATCTTTGAGCTTCTATTGTTCTCTTTGACAAATCAATAGTGCAAAGCTTTCTATTGTGTAGTTCACCTAAGTTATACTTTTTAAATGATTCTGAAATAAATCTATAATCAAACTTGATATCATGGGCAACAAAAACATCATCTTCTAAAAATATCTTAAACTCTTCAAGTACAGTTTTTAATACTGGCGCATCTTTTAACATACTAGGAGTTATATTTGTCACTTCTTGGATATAAGGAGGTACATCTTTTGCATAAACTAGGGATTCATAACTATCTATTATCTCACCATTTTTAAGTTTTACTGCACCTATTTCTATGACTTGCCCTTTGTTTACATTGCTTCCATTTGTTTCAATGTCTACGATACAAAAAACTTGGTCTTTTATTTGATTTTCTTTTGTTTTTAAAAGTACTTTTTCATCAATAATATCTAAGGGGAAACCATTTGATAAAAGAAGTTCTAGTTCTAAATTGGCATCAGCAAAAAAAGTATTTTTCATAGACTCAATTAGCGTTAATAACTCATCTAAAGTATTTAGTCCTTTTTTAATTCTTGATACGATAATATCACTGTTTGAAGGTAGAGTTTGTTTTTTAGATTTCATGGGCTACTTTTACAAAGTCAATCATTTTTTGATTATCTTTTTTCCCTTTGCTTTGTTCTACTCCACTACTAACATCTACTCCATAAAAGCCAAGACCTTCTAGCTCTTTTAGATTTTCAGCTTTTAATCCACCTGCAAGTATTATTTTAGAACAATCAAGTCCCTTAAACCAATCAAGGGCTATTCTTTTACCCTCTCCTCCAAAGCCTGGAACAAAGGCATCTACTAATTTGAAATTATCTTCTAAGTCTTCTAAGTCTTCTTTTGATTCTATTCTTTCAACTTTTATGTATGTTACTTCAAGGTTATCAAACTCTGTGGTATCTTCATCATCTATTATTTGTGCCAATTGCATATGTGCAACTTTACAGATGTCATTTATATGTTTTGATGACTCATTTACAAAAAGCCCTACTGTTTGCACAAAAGGAGGAAGTTGTTCAACTATTTTTTTAGCATCAATTGGCCTTATATATCTAGGACTTGGCTCATAAAATACAAATCCTAAAGCATCAGCTCCTGCATTTATCGCATCAAGGGCATCTTCTAGATTTGTTATACCGCAAATTTTTACTTTCATATTACACCTGAAGAGATTTTATTGCTTTTGAGTAATCATCCTGTGAAAATACAAAAGAACCAGCTACAACAACATCAACTCCCGCAGCTTTTAATTCATGGATATTTTTATCATTTACTCCACCATCTACTTCAATTAGACAGTTTGGATTTCTTTTATTTATAAGCTCTTTTAGTTTTTTACTTTTTTCAACAACACTTGTAATAAACTTTTGTCCACCAAATCCTGGGTTTACTGACATTAGTAAAACCATATCTAAATCTTCAAGTAAGTATTCTATTGATTCAGGAGTCGAGTGTGGGTTTAGTACGATTGCTGGTTTTATTCCATAGTCTCTTATTTTTTGTATAAGTCTATGTGGGTGTTTTTCACTTTCTATGTGAAATGAGATATATTCAGGTTTAAGTGGAGCAAATAAATCCACAAAAAATGTATTGTTTTCTACCATCAAATGTACATCAAGTGGTTTTGTAGCAATCTTTGCAACAGGAGTTACAACAACTGGTCCTAAAGTCATATTTGGTACAAAATGACCATCCATAACATCCACATGAATCAAATCACAACCACCATCACAGATTGCAGTAATCTCTTCATTTAATTTACCAAAATCAGCTGATAGTATCGAGGGGGCAACTAACATAAAAATACCTTTTTCTTTAATTGTGGCGATTATATCATTTTTTTTAAAAATATAAAATAAGTGCTTTACAAATATAGTGCATAATTTTCTAATAATATTTTAGATAGTATAAAAGTCATAAAAAGGATTTATTAAATAAGATGACTAAAATAAGTAATGAAGATAAAAAAATATTTTTAAAAATGATAAAAGTCAAAGACCTAGAAGAATTAAAAAAGCTAAATCTGACTGAACCATATTATCAATATATCACAATCTTGTGGGAAAAAGATGATATTGAAGGACTTGAATATCTTAGAAACAATCAACTTATAAATGATAATGATATATTTTTACTTACATTTATGAAAGTAAAAGATGGTAGAAATTATGATTTCACTTCACTTCTTAAAATGATTAAAAAATATTTACAAGATGCACCTTTAGTTATTGAAGATGAAATTATATTAAAAAATCTATCTAGGGATTCTGCACTTGAGTATGTGAAAGATTGGATTTCAGCTGGAGCTGTTTTTGATTATGAAAAACTATTTGATTACTCTTTCTTAGGAAGTACTACTTCACATGAATTTACAAATTATTTACTTGATAACTTTGAATTGAGTACAGAACTTATTAAAAGCGTAGAATATCCTGCAAAAGTGAAATACAACAAAAAAGACCCACTGATACAAAAGCTTATAAAAAAAGGTATGGCTTATGAAGAACCTACTTTAAAAAAAACAAAAATAATAAAAGAATTTGAACTAACAAAAGAAGAGTCTTTAGATAATATATCATTTATCAATAAAACCAAAGTAGTCCTTAAAATATATAATAAAGAAAAAAAAGAATCAAGACTTGATATTTTTTGTTTAGACACAAACAATACAATAAATAGCTTGACAATCAAAGATAACTCTTTGGTTTACTGTGCGTGGAGAGAGGGAATAGCTGTACTTACACTCCAAGGTGTCACATTTATGCCTTTATATGAAAATTCTAATCCTATTTATTATGAGATGAGTAATCCTGATGATTTAAAACATTTAACAAAAGATGAATTTTTAAGAATTCCCGATTATTCAAATGTAATAGCTATAAATGATGATACTTTATTAGTACATTTATATACCCCTGCTAAAAAAGAAGGCAGAGCTTTAAGCATACTAAAAATAAAAAAATCAACTTGTCAAATGCTAAACATTTATAAAGAAATAAACGAACCTGAAATCATAGACATGCTAGGAATAAATGAGCGTAGTCCCTCTTATATTTATTTACATGAGTGTACATATAGTCATGATAAAATTTGGTGCATAGTTGAAGGAAGTAGTATAAATAGGCAACTAAGAGGAGAACATCCTTATACTTTACTCACAAGTTATCATTATAGTGAAAATATGGATTTAGTAAGCCCTTCAAGTAAAACTAACATATTTAAAAAACTATTAAACTCTTTTTCTAATAGTGATGAAAAAGAGGAAAATCAAAATAATATATTTAAATGGGAAAAAACAAAAATCAAACTAGAAGGTGCAAAAAGTTTCTTTAGTGATGATGGTTTGTATATTTGGAGTTTGATGAAAGGTAAAAACAAAATGTTTTGTCAAAAGATAACAGATACTAAGTTTTTATATGAGATAAGAATCACAGCTTCTCAAAATTTAAAAGAAATACCTTTAAATAAAGTATCTGTATGTATGTATGACAAACAACACTTTATATTATATGATTTTTCTCGTTGGAATTTATGTGAAGTTATAAATTAAATAAAAATTACGCTAACATAACAAATATTTTTATAGGAAGACAAATGAGACAAATATTTATACTTATATTTTTAATAACAACAATTTTTGCAAATGAAAACAATGATGAGCTATATGCAAAAGCTAAAAAATACGAAGATGAGCATAACTACAAAGAAGCTATGCTTATATATAAACAAATAGCAAAAAATGGGCAAAAAAAAGTATCTACTTTAGATGCTCAAACAAAAACAGATGAAGCTACTTTATTTATAGATAAAGATAAACTAGCAGAAGTAAAAGCAACTAAAAAAGTATTAAATCCAATTGAAGACAAAGAGACAAACAATACTCTATCTCAAATTTTAGCCTCTTCTTTTGACCTTTATCCTTATGATGAAAACTATCTTTTGCCATTTTCTTATACTTCAAAATCTAATAAAGATAGAAAACATGTAGAAACTGTATTTCAATTAAGTGTAAAAAAACCTATTACTTATAACTTCTTTGGTTTAAAAGAGAGTATTAACTTTGGATATACCCAAACTTCATGGTGGCAATTATATTCTGAATCTTCTCCTTTTAGGGAGACAAATTATAGACCTGAAGTTTTTGTTACAATCCCTTATGGGAAAAAAGGTAAAACATATTTAAAATCACTTAAATTTGGTTTTTTACATGAATCAAATGGACAAGGGAAAGAAGATTCTAGATCATGGAATCGATTATATGCTCAAAGTTATTTCCAATTTTCAAGCTTGTTTTTTAGTCCAAGAGTTTGGTATAGAATTCCTGATGATTCAGATGATGATAACCCTGATATAGAAGATTATCTTGGATATGGAGATTTAACTTTTTATTTACCATATAAAACACACACATTTAAACTATTGCTTAGAAATAATCTAAAATTTGATGATTCTAATAAGGGTTTTGCACAATTCAATTGGAGTTTCCCATTATGGGGTTCAAAAAATACCTTTGGATTTGTTCAGTTATCTAGTGGTTATGGGGATAGTTTAATTGATTATAACAAAGAAGTAAATAGAATTAGTTTTGGAATTAGCCTTTCAAGATAAAACTTACACTTAACTAACACTTTATTTATATACTTTCACATCTTTAAAAAAAGGAGTGAAATATGAAGTTAGGTAAACAAATAGCAATTTTTGCAATATTAGGGGCAACGGGATTATTCGCTGCTGGAATTAATGATGTAAATGTATTAGTAGATAAAATCAATACAGCTACTAATTTAAATGAAAGAAGCCAACTATTGAAGAAACTTGATGCAAGGCTTTCATCAATGGGGCAAGAAGACCTTATTACCGCTCAGCAAATTATTAATACTAAACTAAAAATATCGAAAGTTCTTTAAGTAGTAAAAATCATCTTTGAGTTTTTCAAAGATGATTTTTACTCAACCTATTTAAAAATAAGTTCTATCTTTGTACCCTTATCAATCACACTAGTTATATTTATATTTATATCCAAAATATCACAAAGCTGTTTTACAATACTCATACCAATACCAAGTCCTGTCTCATTCTCTTTATAATATCTTTGAAATACTTTTTTTACATCTTTAATGCCTATTCCTGTATCTTCTATTATAAGTTTTTGGTTTTTTGTACTTATGCTTACTTCCCCATTTTTTTTGTTATATTTACAAGCATTGGTTAATAAATTATCAATGATACGATCAAGGGCATTTTTATTACTTTTTATTATTAGATTTTCCATATTTTTGTTAAATTTGATTTTAGGGTATAACTTATGCAAAATCTCAATTTTGGCATTGACAAGTTCCTCTAATGAAACATCTTCACTTTTTGCCATTTCATTTGGAGTTATTAGTTCTAAATTTTTATACAAAGAAGAGATACTTTTAGCACTAAGTTCTATTCTCTCAATCTCTTCAAAATCCCCTCTTCTTCTTAATAATTTAGAGTTTAGTAAAATAGAAGTTGCAGGAGTATTTAAATCATGGATTAAGTCTTTTAAAAAATCTTCCAAAAGACGCAAAGCTTCTTTCATAGGTCTTAGTGAATACATAGCAAAACCAACAGAAAGAAAAAGAAGAGAAAAAGATACTATTATTGAAAACTTGAAAATTTTTATCAAAAAATCTTGATAAACTTTTTCATACTTTTTTTTGTCATAAATAACTTTTAAAAGATAAGGTCCAGTTGTTGGGATTTGGAAATAAGCACAAAGTCCCTCTTCATAATGGTAGATTTTGAAAAGTTTTTTTTGTTTATCATCTTGTACAATATCTAGTGAAAACTTATCACCTTTGAAATCAAAGGTATAATCTTTCATTTGGTATAAGATATTTTGTTCTATATCTTTTATTTTATCCACTTGATACATATACAAAACAATACTAGCAAGTATTAATAAAGGTATGAAAAATAGAGCAATCGTAGTAAGAAGTGATTTTTTCTCATAATTTTTCAAGTCTATATCCTATACCTTTGATATTACTTATTTCTAAATCTAAAACTTTTTTTAATTTACTAATCAAAACTCGAAGTGCTGGTTCACTTGGTCTATTCATACAATCAAAAAATGATGACTTATCAACAGTCATACCGATATTTCGCATAAGTAAAGAGAAAATATCTTTTTCAACACTTCCAAGTGTTACTTCAACATTATCTTTTATAACCCTACTTTCAAGTAAATCAAAAGTAATATCTTTGTATTGAACAACTGGATTTTTTCTTTTTAAAGTTGCTTGAATACGGGCTAAAAGTTCATCTAAATCAAATGGCTTTTTAATATAATCATCACAACCATAATCAAAACCTTTTAGAGTCGATTTGATATCAATCTTTGCTGTAATAAAAAAAGTAGGAGTAGAATCTTGGGCTTCTCTTAAAAGCTTTAATGTCTCCATTCCATCAAGCAAAGGAACATTTACATCAAATAAATAAAGGTCATACTTATTATCATAGGTATATTCTAAAACCTCTTCCCCATCACTCACTAAAGTTACAGCATAGTTTTCTTGTTCTAAAATTTGCACCATAGTTTGAGCTAGGATTTCATCATCTTCAAGAAGTAAGATTTTTAGTTTTTTACTCATTGTTCTATTGCTTTTTCATCAAAAAGTTCGTTAGGCATTTTTTCTTTTGCTTTTATAATTGCATCAGATTCTTGTCTTGCTTTTATATTTTTAGTAGCCAATTCTTTTTTTAGTTTTTCTATTAATTCTTTTTTTTCTTGAGGTGTTGAAGCTTGATTTACTTTTTCAAGTAACTTATCTACTTCTTTTGTTTGAGCAAATAAACTTGTTGCCAAAAATAAAAATAGAATAATCAAAGATTTAAAAAAAATCATTTTTTATCCTTTTTCTCTTCAAGTATTTTTATACTGTTTTTTAATTTTACAAGTGGATTAGACGAGAATTCACTTAAGTCACAATTACTCTTTTTAGCTAATTCATAATTTGAATTATAAGAATCATTTGCTATATTTATATTTTTTGCAAAAACTGTAGGAGAACTACTTTCTATTAAAAAAAGTTGTGCTTTTGCTCCAACTATATCATTTTTTGAAAAATATCCATCTTCAAACTCTTTTTCAATATAACTTGCTGCATAATTCACTACTTTTTTATATTTATTACAATACTTACTATTGATATTTTCTTTTATTTGTTTTTGCAAATCTTCATTTTTATTATTTGGAGATACTTGACTTGTATTTTGTAAACTGCATCCAATTAAAAATATTGAAAAAGCTATTATAAAAGGTATTTGTAATAGTTTATTCATTTAAATTTTTCCTTTTATTGTGAAACTCTATTTTATTTAACTTAATATTATTTAGTTATATTACTAAATTACATGAGAAACTATTTTTTAATCATTATGGAATAAAACTATTCCAAAGGGATAGAATTATAATCTAATACTCATTAAACATCAACATTTACATATAAAATAGAAGATTATAGAACTAATACATAACTTACACTTTATTTATATACTTCCATACATTTAAAAAATAAGGAAA
>NZ_PDJV01000023.1 GCF_004116465.1 Arcobacter sp. F2176 | reverse complement strand
CAATTAAAGAAAATAGAAGAGTATTTTAATAACTATTTAAATGTTCAAAAAAATATGCCTGTTTTAATAAAAGCAAAATCAATAGAAAAACTCATTGAAGATGCAAGAATATTGAAAAATAAATATCCTAACTCTTATATCCCAATTTCTATATTAATAGATAAAAAAAGCTTTTTAGATAAAAATATTTTATTACAAAACATAAACTTGAAAAATATAAAAAATCAATTGGATAAAAAAGCTGTAGAATTAGGGTTTAAAGCTAACTATTTCAAAGATGCATATATTTTAAGCAATAATAAGCCAACTTATACAAAAGAGTCAATAAATGATTTAGGAATAGATGTTCTTCAATTTAAAGATTATTTTTTGACTTATGCAAATTTGCCAAAAGATAAAATTGATGAATTTTCTAAGTATGATTATATTGAAAATATAAGCATTAAAACAATGTTTGAGCAAAATCTAAGCTCTATATACGATGAATTGATTCTTTATGGCATAATATCTGTTTTGTTTATTTTATTTATGTTATTTTTATCAACAAGAGATAATTATCTTCTATCTTTTACATATTTGATTTTCCCAATTGCCTTAATATTATCATTGTCCTTTTTTATGACATTTAATATTTTGCATTTTTTTATGCTATTTGTGATTTTATCTATAAGCATAGATTTTGGTATTTACCTTGGTTCAAAAGAATTAGATAAGAGTACTTATATAGCTATTCTCTACTCTTTATTCTCTACTTTTGCTGGATTTGGAGTATTGATTTTTTCTAAAATAAATGCACTCTTTTCTATAGGTATTATTGCCTCTATTGGTATACTTGCAATTGCACTTCTAATAATAATTTTAAAAAGGCCTTCTTATGACTCTTAAAGTATTTAATGATAATGGTTCAGTAAATGAACATGAAATAAAAAAAGAACTATTTTTTGATAAAGAGTGCTTAAATAAAGTATCTTATATAGCTTCTTCTAAAAAAGAAACAAATGTTTTAAATATGATTAAATCATATTTCTCAGGTGCAAAATCAATTTTATTTGATGAAACAAATAAATCTTTGAATGATTCTTTAGATAAGTTAAATATAAAAGAGTTTAATGAGCCAAGAAATAATGAAAATATTTTTTATGACAAAGATTTTATGTTTTTATATTTTAGTTCAGGAAGTACAGGTTTCCCAAGTGGAGCATTAAAAACAAAAGAAAATATATTAGAAGAGATAGAAGTAATTACTTCATCATTAAAAGAGTTTAATATAAAAAGAGTTATTGTTACTGTTCCTTTTCTTCATCTTTATGGTTCATTGTATGGATTGTTTTTTCCTTTAGTAAATGACATAGATATATTACTAAAAGAGCACTTTTTACCCCATGATCTTCTTGATATGATAGATGATAATTCTTTAGTTGTAACTACACCTTTATATATAAAATCATTAAATAGAATAAAAGAGTCAAAAGATCTTTCTAAATCTTTATTTGTAAGTTCTACTGGGCCATTATTACCTTCTGATGCAAAGGATTTTAATGAAAAGTTTTCTACAGATATTTTACAAATATTTGGCTCTACTGAAACAGGCGGAATTGCATATAAATACAATGATGACTCTCTTTGGACAACTACTCCTAAAGTAATTAACTCTACAAATGAGAAAAATGAGTTAAAAGTACAATCACCTTTTATATCAAATTTGATTTATGAAGAAGAGTTTAAAATAACAAATCATCAAATACAAACCTTCGATTATGTAGAATTTTATGAAAACAGATTTAAACTAATCGGACGAAGTTCTCAGATTCTGAAAATAGCTGGTAAAAGATATTCAACAATACAAATTGAAAATATCTTAGAAGAGGTTGAAGAAATAGAAAAAGCAGTTGTCTTTGTAAATTCAAATGAAAAAAATAGTTTAAAAGATGAGGTTTTAGATATTACTATTGAAAGTAAGCACGAGTTTTTAGTTAAAGATATAAGAAAGATATTACAAAAAGAGTTATCAAATATCAAATTTTCTATTAATTTAAAAATTGTCGATAAAATAAAAACATCAGCTGTTGGTAAAAAACTTGCAATTCAATAATTTATTTGCAATTGGCTATAATCAGCATAATAAAAATAAAGAAAATTAATGTCTATTATAATAAAAGATTTGAATAAGTCCTATAACAATGTTCCTATTTTAGAAAATCTCTCATTGGAGATTACAACAGGTTCTGTATTTGGTTTATTAGGACCAAATGGTGCTGGGAAAACTACTTTGGTATCTATTTTAAATCATCTTATTTTAAAAGACTCTGGCTATATAGAAATTTATGGTTTAGATTTTGAAAAACAGAAAAATGAAATAAAAAAAATATCTTCATATATACCTCAAACATATGCTTTTTATCCTGATTTAACAAGTTATGAAAACTTGGAATTTTTTGCAGCTTTATATGGACTAAAAGGTGATAATTTAAAAAAACAAATTTCTTATTGTATTGAAGCTACTTCTTTAGAAAAGTTTGTAAATAAAAGAGCTTCGACATATTCAGGTGGAGTAAAAAGAAGATTGAATATTGCTATTGGCTTACTTAATTCTCCTAAAATAATATATTTTGATGAACCAACAGTTGGAATTGATCCCCAATCAAGAAAATATATCTTAGAAGTAATAAAGAATCTAAATAAAACTCAAGATACAACTATTATTTATACTTCTCATTATATGGAAGAAGTTGAATATTTATGTGATGAAATAGCAGTACTAGATAAAAATAAAATCATACTACAAGAGAAAAAAGATGTTTTAATAAAAGAAAAATCTATCATTGAAATTGAGTTGGATAATGAAAAGATAGATGTTGATATTTCTAACTCTTATGATAAATTTTTAGATTTGATGTGTGAGTTAAAAAATATAAATAAGAATATTAAAAATATTAATTTCCCAGATAAGAATTTAGAAAAGCTATTTTTATCCCTTACTAAAGAGGATTTGAGGGACTGATGTTTAAATATATTTTAAAAAAAGAATTTTTACTGATATTTAGAGATATTCATGCCTTGATGGTATTATTTATTATGCCAGCACTTTTTATTTTAATAATGTCATTAGCTTTAAAAAATACCTATTCAGATAACTTTGAGTCAAAATTAAAAGTTGCAGTAATAAGTTCTGAAAATAGTGATATAAAAGAATTTGTAAAAGAGTTAAATAAAAGTAAATATTTTTCTGCAAGTTTGGTACAAAATAAATCTTTTGATACTTTAATATATAAAGAGAATTATGATTTTATTGTAAATATTGATAAAAATTTTAAATCAAAAATAAATAGCAATGTTAAAGATTTTGAGATAAAGACTTTTAGTAAATCAAGTATAAAAAAAGAGTATTTTTATATATTAAAAAATAGTATAGCAGAAATTATTTCAAAAAGTATTATGAAAGATTATTTTGTAAAATCAAAAATTGATGCTAGGACACTTTCAGTACTAAGTGATAAAATAAATAATACCTATATTTATAAAGGCAATAAACCAAGATTGAAACCAAGTTCAGTACAACAAAGTGTTCCAGCTTGGCTTGTTTTTTCTATGTTTTTTATTTTGATACCTATTTCAAATACTTTTATAAATGAGAAAAATTTTGGTACGATTTCAAGAATCAGAAGTATCAATGTATCTTTATTTCCAATACTAATTGGTAAAATTATCCCATATTTTCTTCTAAATCAAATTCAAGTTGTGATTATGATTTTAGTAGGGATATTTATTGTTCCTTTATTTGGTGGTGATTCTTTAGTCATAAGTGGGAATTATTTACTTATCTTTTGTATGAGTAGTACTATTTCTTTCGCTGCAATTTGTTTTGCTTTATTTATAGCAAATATTAGTAAAACAACAGAAGAAGCTACTTCTATTGGAGGAGTTACAAATATAGTTTTAGCAGCACTTGGAGGAATTATGGTTCCTAAATTTGTGATGCCACAATTTATGCAAGATATATCATCTTATTCTCCTATGTCTTGGGGGTTGGAAGGATTATTAGAAATTTTTGTTAGGGGTGGAAGTTTTAGTGACATAAAAATTTATATATTGTATTTGGTAATATTTGCTATAACATTTTTACTTTTAGCATACATGATATTAAAAAAAGGAAATAATCAATGAGTGATTTAAAATATGAATTAAAAAAGTTAATTATTGAAGAGTGTGAAAAGGAGTGTGAAATAGAAGATATCAAAGATGATGATATCTTATTTGATCCTGAGTCTGCATTAGAACTTGATTCAATGGATGCACTTCAAATATCTATGGCTTTAAATAAAAAGTATGGAATAAAAACAACAGACAGTAAAGAACTTAGAAAAATAATGGTTTCAATTAATACTTTAGCAAAATATATTGAAGAGAATTAATGAATAAAGTTTATATAACAGGTTCATCAATTATTTCTGCACTTGGAAATAATAAAGATGATTCTGTTAAAAAAATCCAAGAAATTACAGATGATAATTATTTTGAATATTTAAAAGATAATTTTCAAGAATTAAAATATTATCAAATAAAGAAAAACTTCGTATCAAATGAAGAGAAGTTTTATTCAATATTAGAAGAAGTAGTACTAAAAGCAATAGACGATGCAAAGTTGTCAAATGAAGAAACAAAAGATTTACATATTTTTTTAGGTTCAACTTCAATGTCAATATCTATAGTAGAAGAACAACACTTAAAGTATAAAAATGAGCAATCAAAAGAAGAGATTAGAAATATTGGATATGGAGAAATTGGTAATTTTATTGAAAATTTAATTAGTTCAAAATATAAAGCAACAATAATCCAAACGGCTTGTACTTCAAGCGCAAATGCAATTTGTAATGCAAGCGATTTAATAAAAAATAATAAAATAAAAAAAGCTTTAGTCATAGGTTTTGAATTTTTTAATTATACGACTTATAGAGGCTTTGAATCTTTGATGCTTTTAAGCAAGTCAGGAGAATATAAACCCTTTGATATAAATAGTGATGGATTGATTTTAGGTGAGGCATGTTCTGCTGTTATCTTGGAATCAGAAAGAAAAGAAGAAAATGATTTTGAAATAGTATCATCAAATAGTAACTTTGATAATTATTCTGTAACAAGCTCTAATCCAAATGGAGAAGTGACACTCTCTTGTATGGAAGAAGCTTTAAAAAAAGCCAATTTATCAATAGAAAATCTCACCTGCTTAAAAGCACATGCAACAGGAAGTGAAAATTCAAATTTATCTGAAGTTATTGCTATTGATAAACTATTTAAAAAGTATAAGAAAAAAACCGATGTTGTGATTTTGAAACCTTATATTGGACATACTTTAGGTGCTTGTGGAACTAATGAAATTGTTTTATTATGTGAAAGTATTAAAAATGCTTTTTTACCAAAAACAATTAATTTCTATGAGAAGTATAATAATATAGATTTTACTCCTTTATTAAAAAGTAAGCAAGTATATAAAGCAACTGTACTTTTTCATTTTATAGGATTTGGTGGAAGTAATACTTCTATAGTTTTAAGTAATGAGAGCTAAAATGTATATAAAAAGTATTTATAAACAGG
Organism: Arcobacter sp. F2176; assembly: GCF_004116465.1. Lineage (NCBI taxonomy): Bacteria > Pseudomonadati > Campylobacterota > Epsilonproteobacteria > Campylobacterales > Arcobacteraceae > Arcobacter > Arcobacter sp. F2176. The sequence continues at coordinate 34,244 of NZ_PDJV01000023.1, read as the reverse complement.
TAAATGAAAATAAATCTGCAAAAGAGTATAGAAAAGATTTAAAAGAGATTTCTACTTTGAATCTAAGACGTAATTCAAAATTTAATGTTATGTCTGTTTATGGAGCAATAAAGACACTAAATAATGTAAAATATAAAGATAACTTATCTATTTACCTTGCAAGTGAATATGGCTGTATTGAAGATTTGATAAAAGTGTTAAATCAAATAAATAGTGATGATTCTATGGTTATGCCTTTTGACTTTTTAAATGTAAATACAAATAATACTGGATTTCTTATCTCTCAAGCATTAAAAACAATTGGAAATAATATAAATATAACATCTGAAGATTTATCTTTTGAAAAAGCATTTGAATTAGCATATTTTGATTTTTATTTTAAGAAAGTAGATGAAATATTGATTGGAGGAGTAGATGAATCCCTCTCTAATGTTTTAAATCATAATTCAATTATAAATAACTTGTATAATTTAGATTCAAAAGATAACTCATCTTGGCTTTATATCAATAATGATAAGACAGATTCTTTAGCCAAAATAAAGCATTTTGATTTTTTTGTAAATCTGGAAGAACTAAATAAATATTTAAAAATTATTGATTATAAAATTGTAGGATTGAATCAATTTGCAAAAAAATATATGAGTGAGTTAGAAATAGCTGAAGATTTAATATATAAAAATAAAGATAATTTTAGTGGGACTTACAGTGTTGCTGATATTATTGATCTGTTAGAAGAGAAAGAGGAATCATCTATTTATATAAGTTTAGATTCTAAGAAAAGAGCTTATCTTTTCTTTTTTAAATCTATTTAAATCGTTTTCAATATTTTAAAAGCTTCTTCTTCTAAAGTTGAAGCTTTTATTAGAATAACTGAAATTTCTTTACTATTAAATTTTTCTGTTTTTTTTGCAGATTCTACACATTTTAAAGCAAAAAATCTAAGTGTATCTCCTGATTGAGTAATTAATTCACTAGCTTTTTGAAGTTTTTCATTGTCCAAATTATATTTTTTTGATTCTTGTAAAAATGCAGCATATAAGAATCTAAATCCACCTCCACCAGTTCCTATTTCTTCTTGCATTCTCACTATATGAGTTAGATAATTCTTAATATATCTTTGATCCGTATTTTTTTGAAGTTTTTCTATTGATTTTGCTAATTTTCTCATTCCTTTGATTCCTGCAAAAGGGAATGGAGTTAACATAGATTTTGCATTTTTTTTAATGGCTTTTTTTAATATTGTTGTAAAATCAATATTTTTAGGAATATTTGTAGGATAATAAATAAATCCTTTAGGGGCAAATGCTCCTTTTGCAAATCTAGCAATTGTTAAATCTTTTTCATTACATTCAACTACATCTTCAAAAACTGGATCAGAGATTTTATATTTTTTGCCAATCTTACCATACACTAATAGATTGTGTGCATTAAAATGAAATCTCATGTTCTCAGGCATATAAGGAAGATAAAAAACAGAAGTTTGCAAGCCTACAAGTTTTTTTTCATCTTCTACTATTTTAGTAAGTTCTAAATTCGCTTCTAAAAGATTTTTATATTGTTTTTTGAAAATTGTAACGCCTAGAACTTTTTCAATTTTTTTTACAATATTCTTAGGTAAATCCCTATACGCAATCAATGGAAGATTATTTATTTTGATAAAAGGAAAAAAAGCAAATGATAGAGTACTTGTTATTCCAAAAGCCATTGGTTCGCTAATTTTTAATCCATAATGTGTTAATAAAGTAGAAACAACTCCACTTTCACAATGTGCAAATTGAGAATGTTTAAAGTTTTCTGTCATATTTAAAATCCTTTAACTCTTCAATCTCAATATTAAAAGCATCTGCATATTTTTTAATTGTATCATCTTTTAATTTTTTAAATATTTTCATTTTAAGATGTCTTTTAACTCTAAAAGAAAACATATCTACTGCACTTGTTAGGGTTGGTAAATCCATTCTATTTTTATACATGTAATATTTAATTGGAGATGCAATATTATTTTGAATATCTTCTAAACACTCTTTTTCTAATTCTTTATACTCTTCTACTGCTGTAATAGTTGCATATTCTTCTACACTACTTGCATAATTTATTCTTTGAAATTCTCCATTGTCATCTGTTCCATACATAACTTTTTTTTGTCCATCTAGTGTAGAATTATTTTCTTGTGGAACATCAATTTTTTTCATTAAACAACTTCTAAAGACATAAATGCAGTAGAAAATCTTCCACTTTCGGGAATATAACAAAGGATTTTCTGACCTTTTTTTAATCTATCACTATTAAATAATTCTTCTAACATGATATACATAGAAGCACTCCCTGTATTTCCATGTGTTACTAGATTTGTAAACCATTTGTCATATGGAATTTCAAAGTTTGCTTTCTTTAATCCTTCATATAATTTATCTCTAAAGTATGTTGAAGAATAGTGTGGTAAAAAATAATCATATTGTTCTGGATTGATTTTCCGTTTTTCAATTATTTTAATTAAAGGTTTTATTACTGTGTATTCAACGATATTTTCATTTAGAAGTTTTACATCTTGTCGTACACTTAATAATGACTTTTTCATAACTTCTTCTTGCTCATAAGCACGCCATGATTTAATAGAATTATTTTCAAGTATTTCTAGTCCACTATACATACAAACAGGCATTTCTCCAGCATATGACAAGACATCAATAAACTCAATTTTTAAAGAAAGTTTATTTTTATTTGCTTTGTTTTCTACTCTCATAGCTCCTGCACCATCAGAAAGCATCCATCTTAGAAAATCTTTTTCAAATGCTATTCCTGCATTTCTTTCTAACTCTTCTAATTGATGGTTTGATTCTTCTGTGAAGTTTCTAGCGCATAAGATTGGAGAAGATGCTTCTGAACCACAAGAAACTGCTTTTGTAAGATCTCCTGCTTTTATTCCATAATAGATATATTTCAATGCATTTATTCCACTTAAACAAATTCCAGAAGCTGATATTGTTTCAATTCCACTTATTCCCAATTCTCCTTGCACCATCAAAGTATGTCCAGGCATTAATTGATCAGGTGAAGTAGTTCCACAAGCTAAACATTGAATGTCATTTAAAGTAAAATCTTCATCAATTAATTTATTGATTGCATTTGAACAAAGTTGAGCATTTGTAAATAAAGGCTTTTGAGTTCCTTTTTCTAAAACATAAAATCTTTTTTTTATTCCATTACTTCTTAAAACTATATTTTTTGCTTTTGATTTTTTACCACCAATATAGCCCAAATATTCTTCTATATCTTTATTATCTACAGGTTCATTTGGCATAAATTTTTGAATGTTATTTATATAAACATTTGACATTTATTGATATTCCTTTATTCTTTCATCACTACTTCCCGAAGGTAATTCATATAGTTCTTTTTCTTTTATAACTGCATCTTTGTTTATTTTTCTTAAAATCGATTGTATTATCATATTTATAGGAACTACTGTTATTATCATCAATAATAAAAATATTAAGTACAACATTACAATTGGTTTTCTTTTTATGTCACCTGGTTTACCAATTTTTTTTATTAGTTTACCCCAAATAGTGAAGCTTTTGGTTCCTATCTTTTCACTTTTGATAAGTTTTGTATCTACAACAACTGCTTTTAATCCATAAAGTAAACTTTTATTTTCTTTTTCTTTATCATTCATTAAAGCATCAACTAGTGCTTTCCCAAATCTTTGAGATTTTTTTATTTCATTTTCATCAATTCCTGCACTACTTAATCCAAAAATTGAATTTTTTTTACCAGTTAGCATCCATCTAGGTGTTGTGATAAATGTCTCTAAAGAGTTACCTTTGTCAATAAGTACCACATTATCTATTAATTTTGCATCAAGGTTTATTAAGATCTTTTTCATCTTTTCTTGCGCCATTATCCACATATTTCTACAGCCAATCAGAGTAATTACAGGTTTATTTTTAAATTTCTTTTTTGCCCAAGAAGATTTTAAAAATGATGAGATAGGAATAGAAGGTGATAAAAACCAAACTTGATAAGAAAGTATAATCAAATCATAATCATTGGAATCATCTTCAAACTCATTTATTTCACAAGGATCAAGATAAACAGACTCAGGAAAGCTATCCATAAAAGTCATAAGAGACCAAGGAAAAGGAAAAGTTTTTTTTGGTTCAATATTTTTATAAATAACTTCAATATTTTTATTTTCAAATAAAGGTTTTGTGAAATTATTGACTAAATTACTTAATTGTCCAGTTTGAGAATAAGAAATTACTAAAACTTTTTTTTGATTCAAAGTAGATGCCTGAAAGATTATTTTTATTATGATAAAATATCATTTTTTTTATTAAAAATGAATAAGAGAAGTTGTTATTTCGTAATTATTAATGTAATATAGTCTTTAAAACTATATTACATTAAAGAAATTATTTTTGTAACATTGATAATTGAAGATTGATTGCATTTTCTAAGTTTTGAATCCATCCATTGTAGTTTTGGTGAATTTGATTTGTTTGAGAATTGTATTTCAAATTTAAACTACTTTTATAATTGATTGAGAAACTTTTTTCTGTATAAGGAATCTCAACAACTGCTTGATGTTTTCTAACATTAAGTTTTCCCATTGCTAATCCAGGTTTAACTTTTGTAATAATCCAACCTTTTGATGCACCTGCAAATTTAATTGCATTATAAACTTTATCCATAGATGCTTTTACTTCTATTGGATCATTATTAACATTATAAATAGAAGCTGTTCTACAACCTGCTAAAAAAAATAATGCCAAAAATAGTATACTTGATACTTTTAAAATATTCTTCATTTTATCTCCTGCGTTTTTTTAAATCTTATGATTATATCATTGTAGCTATTATAATATAATTAATAAATTAGTTATTAATAAAAAATAATTTTATTTACTTGCTAATTTATTTAATTCTTTTATATTTAAATTATGACAAAGTTTTACACCATATAGAAAAATTATCCATGAGGTATAAATCCAAAGAAAAGTAAAAAGAAGTGTTGCCATTGAGCCATATAGGGTTGTATATGTTTGATTGTATAAGATGTAATAGATAAATAGGTTTTTTGTTATTGATATGACTACCAAAGTAAAAAATGAAGATATAAGTGCTGCTTTTACACTAATGTATGTATTAACTGTTAATTTAAATAATACAAAGAACAAACTCCATCCTAACATTAGGGTTAATAAAAAGTCAAAAATTGTATTATTGTAAAATGTTGTTAAAATTATATATCCTGCAAAAACTGCTGGAAGTAGAGTAATAAATAAAAGATAAAAGAAAAAAGAAGCATAAATTGATTTTCTTTTTGTTTTATGAATTTTATTTACAATATATTCATAATCTTTAAAAAACATTGTAAATACAAATAACATATAAATAATACCTATATTCCCAAGTTTATCTGAGTTGGCTATAAAGTTTTTAAACTCTTGGGCAAAGTTTTGAGAATGAGAAGGGTTGATTAAATTTAATATGTAATTTATAAATAAATCAACATAATCGTTAAATTGTTCTAGGTTTGAAATTATTGCAATGATTAATGCAAAAATTGGAAGGATTGAAAAAATAGTAAAAAAACTAAGACTTGCGGCATAATATGTTGTATCATCATTAAAAAATGAATCTAAAACTTCTATTAATTTTGCAAATAGCTTTTTACTATTTTCTTTCATTATTTCACTTTATAAACCCATTTTATGTGGATTTAAAATATTATTTGGGTCAAATGCTTTTTTGATACTTTTAAATAGTTCAAGTTCTGCTTGGGAAAATGCTATATTCATAAAAGGAGCTTTTGATAGACCAATTCCATGTTCTCCACTTAAAGTTCCTCCCATATCAACTACTAGTTGAAAAATCTCTTCAATGGCTTTATGTCCATCGTGCATCTCTTTTTCATTTGTTTTATCTTTAACCATTACATTAACATGGATATTTCCATCTCCTGCATGTCCAAAACAAGGAACATTGAAACCATATTTATCACCGATTTTATATATTTCATCTAAGGCAACTGGTAGTTTACTTCTTGGAACTGAAATATCTTCATTAAGTTTTTTAGTTCCATATATTGCAGTTGCTGGACTTGCATTTCTTCTTGCAAACCATAATTTAGCTGCTTCTTCATCATCTTTTGCGATAATAAATTCAGTTGAACCATATTGGGCAAAAGAGTTTTCTAAAGTTTTTAATTGTTCTTCTACTTCAGCTTGGCTACTTCCATCAACATCACCTACTAAAATCCCACCTGCATTTTCAGGTAGACTTACTTGTGGAAATTTTTGTCTTAACGCTTTTATTACTAAAGCATCTAAAAACTCCATTGCAACTGGATTTGCTCCAGATGCTAATGATTTAAATACAGCATTCATAGCTTTATTTACATCAGGGAAAACACCCATGTATGTTTGTTTGAATTTTGGTTTTGGAATAAGTTTAAGCGTGATTTCTGTAATAATTGCTAGTGTTCCTTCACTTGCTATTAAAATACCAGCAGTGTTATATCCTGCCACATCTTTAATAGTTTTTTTACCAGCTCTTATAATCTCACCATTTGGTAAAACAGCTCTTAAAGCAACTACATAATCTTTTGTAATACCATATTTTGCTGCTCTCATTCCACCAGCATTTTCACTTACATTTCCACCCAAAGTAGAGTAGTGCTCACTTGCTGGATCTGGCGGATAAAATAAACCTACTTCTTCAACTGCTTTTTGAAATTCCATGTTTATAAGACCTGGTTGTACAACTCCTAACATGTTTTCCATATCTATTTCTAGTAGTTTATTCATATGTCGCTCAAGGCTTAAAATAATACCACCTTCAGAAGGAAGTGCTCCACCTGTAAAACCAGAGCCTGCACCTCTTGGAACTATTACTATTTTATTTTCATTACAATATTTTAATACATCTGATACATCTTGCTCATGTCTTGGAAAAACAACAGCCTCTGGCTCAAATCTCTCTTTAGTAGCATCATAACAATACGCTATTAAATGTGCTTTGTCACTTTTGACATTTTCTTTGCCTACAATTGAAATAAAGTATTCTAAGTGATTATTTTTTATCATTATTTAGTCCTAAGACATTTGTATAATATGAATTATAATCTATTTGATCTTTACTTTTCTTAGTTGCTAAATCACCATATAAAACTTCTTCTTCTGTTCTATCATCATTTAAAAACTTTGTAATAGCAGAGAAGTCTAGCCAACTCCATATATCAGATGTGAAAATATTTGATTCAATTTTTTCAACTCTTGTATAAAATGGCATTTGTGTTTTACTTGAAACATTTGGAATAGTTTGTTTATTTAAAAGTGTAAAAGTTCTACTATCTAAGATATATAAATTTGATTTTATTACTATAAATATAGTTCCCATATTTTGAGAAAGTGCAAATTCTTGAATCATCTTTTGAGTTGGAAGAGGTCTATATTCACTTTTTAAATATGCTCCAAAGATATCTGAGTGCACAAAGTTATTTTTAGTAAATTTTCCTCTTGTTGCTCTAAATGCATCAATATTTGGTGTAATTAATAAACTTTGATCATACATAAAATTTAAGATAAATGTATCATTATTTGTTACAGTTCTATTTGATGTTGGAATTGCATTTTGTTTTAAATCTAAAAAAGGAATAAATTTTACAGTTGAATAGTTTGCATTTGAACTTTCAACATAAGCACTTGATATAATAAGAGAATTACCATCTTTGTATGTATGTTGAATAACACCACTTTGTCCAATTTTCAAGTTTCCAATATTTATTTTTGCATGGTCACTTGTCACATCATAAAGTTTGCTACTTTGAGTTTGCATATCTAAAGCAGTTGTAATATCATTTTTAGAAGTTAATTCTTTGTCAATAACTACAGGATTTATATCACTTAATATATAAGTATAATCTAAACCTTTTTCTGCAGTTTTAATTTCAATATCTTTTATATACCAACCAGCTCTTTTCATCTCTTTTAGTGATTTTTCACCCTTACACTCACCACCATCTAATTTAGTAGTTTCAATAGTTGATGGAGTTTCCCAAGATTTTTTATAACAAGTTGTAGTTTCTGCATTTAAACTATTTGCAACTAAAAGTGTTGCTCCAAGTAGTAATAATTTATTATTTATCATTTTTTTCCTTATTTAGTTTGTAACTCTTGTAATTTTTCTTTTACTTCATCTACATGAAGAATTTCAATTGTTTCGCCATTCACTTTTTTCTTTTTTCTTACACTTACTTTTTCCCAAATTGCAGCAATTTCACCTTTTGGATTTATAATAAATGTAGTTCTAACTACACCCATAGACTCTCTACCCATAAATTTTTTAAGTTGCCATACACCATAATCTTCACACATTTTTTTCTCAACATCTGCAAGTAGTGTTATGTTTAAATTTTGTTTTTCTATAAAATTTCTATGTTTTGCGGGAGTATCTGGACTTACTCCTAAAATAGTAGCATCTAAGTTGTCAAATTCTGGCATAGAAGCTGTAAAGTCACAAGCCTCAGTTGTACAACCTGGCGTATTATCTCTTGGATAAAAATATAAAACTATCCAGCTTCCTTTTATATCTCTTAAACAAATCTCTACATCATCTTGATTTGGTGCACAAAAATCTGGTGCTATTGAATTTACTTCTAACATATTATAATTCCTTATTCTTTTATTGCTATAAATGTTGCAAAATTAACCCATTTAAAAAGTGTTTCACAATGGGTAAATCCAGCATCTTTTATCATTTTTTTATTTTCATCTTCTGTATATGGTATCAAAACATTTTCTAAAGCTTCTCTTTTTTGAGAAATTTCAAATTCTGAATAACCTTGTGTTTTTTTGAATTCATAATACTCATCAATACATTGTTTGTTTAAAACATTATTTGATGAAATTACTTTTTCACTAAAAATAAAAACTCCTTTTTTTTCTAAAGAGTCATATATCTTTTTTATAAGTTTTTCCCTTTGTAAAGGTCGTATAAATTGTAATGTGTAGTTAGATATAATTAAGTTAGCATTTGATAAATCTACATCATGAATATCTCCACAAATAAAATCAATATCAACTCCAAAAGCTTTAGCTTTATTTGAAGCTCTATTTAACATAGCTTGTGAGTTATCAATACCAATTAAATTTAACTTTTTATTGCAATGTTTACTAAGCTCTATTAGGGTTGATGCTGTTGAACAACCTAAATCAAAAACTTTATAATCATCTTCTAAAAAATTTAGGGCAAAGTTTATAGTCAATCTTTGCATCTCTTTATAGTATGGAACTGAGCGATTAAGCATGTCATCAAATACAGATGCAACCTCTTCGTCAAATTCAAATTGTTTTTTAATTGATTTATTAAATACTTTATCTATCATGTAGATATTCTATCAAAATGATTATTAATAATCATTTACTTTGAGTAAAGTTTTTAATATATCAAAAAGCTCTAAAATTATTCTTTTTATGTTCTTTAATGCCATATTGTTTAATTAGTTAATATTAAGATAGTTATTATATAATTCATTAACAATTATTATATATATATTTAGGAGAAAACATGAAAAAGTTGTTAATTTTAATTTTGTCAGTATTTTTTACGACAGCATCTTTTGGTGCAACTGAGAATATTCATCAATGGATTATTTCCTCATTATGGAGAACATCTATTTCTTTAACAAATGCTTGTAATACAGATGATGTAGATGTATCTGTTCAGTTTTGGAAATCGGATGGTTCTTTGCTGACTGGTAAACAAATTTCAGAGGAATACATTACTGATTCTAATGGAAAAATTTCTTTACATTTAAAACCCCATCAAAGTATTATGGTAAATTTTGAGTTTGGATATTTTGATGCAGTTACATATGGAAGTGGAACTGTTACTACTTCATATGTAAAACCGGGTGTAGAGTGTCTTATTGGTGGTTATTATTCTGGTACTACTATAGTTACTGCCCCAAACCCATATGGTCAAGGAACTTCATATTTATTAAATAGTGGTAAAAAATTCTAAAAAGTCTAGCATGTAAACTTGTTAATTTAATAAGTTCACATGCATATACTTTTAAATTTTAAAATAGTTTTTACAATCATTTATGTCATTTATTATTTGTTCTTTTAATTTTTCAAAAGATTCAAATTTTTCATTATCTCTTAGTTTTTTGAAAAACTTGATTGAAATATCACTATTATGTACTGTAATATCTTTATTTAAAATATGAGTTTCAACTGCAAAGTTACCATCTGTAGTAATTCTGTGACCAATAAAAGAAATAGATGGATAGCTTATATCATCAACTATTGTTTTAGTGATATAAACCCCTTCTTTTGGAAGAAGGTAGTCTTGAATATTTAAGTTTATAGTTGGTACAAAATCTGACTTCCCTAAGCCTTGACCTCTTATTTGAGTTCCTTTTACTTCATACTTTCTTCCAAGAAGTGTATTTGCTGTTTCTAAGTCACCATTTTTTATATATTCTCTGATTATTCTTGAGTGTATTGCTATATCATTTACACTTATTTCATTTACAACAACAACTTCTCCATTAAAGAGTGATTTTAACTCTTCTGTAGAGTTAGCTCTGTTTTTACCAAAACAAAAATCAAAGCCAACAACTATTTTCTTTAACTTTGGGAATTCATCTTTTAGTAGGTCTATAAACTCTTTTCCACTTAAGTCTTTTATATCATTTAATTCATAATAAAATATTGGAAAAGTTGTATATTTTTGTCTTTGTTCTTTTGGTGTCATATTTGCATGACCTGTCTCAATTGCAATAATTGCACCATTTGAAGTTAAGTTGTTAAATAAAGATTGATGGGCTATATGCATCCCATCAAATCCTCCAATTGCAATAGATGTTATACTCTTTTTGTCTTTTTTCATTTTTCTACCTGTGCTTTTTGAAAGTAAAACAGCTCTTCAATATTGCCATCTTTCCCTTCTAATTTACTTTTAGAGTTCTTAATTAGCTTCCAATTTAAAAGAACAGTTACTCCTAAAAACTTTCTACGAGCTAGGTCTATGGCATCTTTATCTTTTACCATACCTTTTTTATCTCTTTTGACATTTGTACCCACTTCAAATTGGGGTTTAAACAGTACTATTATATTTTTTGTTGATAATCTATTTATATCATCTATAATATTGTGTAAACTTATAAAAGAAACATCACAAGTAACGATATCAAAAATTTTATCACTTTTAAAATCTCTAATATCACAGTTTTCATAAAACTCAATTTTGTCATCATGTTTTATTTTTTCATGGAGTTGATTTGAACCTACATCAACGCAAGTTACACTTTTAACACCATTTTCAAGAAGTATTTGGGTAAAACCACCAGTGCTAGAACCTATATCTAAAGCTGTTAAATCATTTAGGTCTAAATCAATTTCATCCAAAAAGTATTTTAATTTATATGCAGCCCTTGAGACATAAAAAGTATCTTCTAGTATTTCAACTTTATGTGTATCTTCTACATTAAAAGATGGTTTTGTTATAATGGCACCATCTATTTTTATTTTATTTGCTTTTATAAGTTCATGCGCCTTATTTCTACTTTGTATGTTGAAAGCTTTTGTTAAAAATAAATCTAATCTCATGGGTGGAATTATAGTTGAAATATGTTCAAAAAGAGTTTAGTTCAGTTTTTGAAGAGAAAAAATCAAAGTTTTTTGCTTTTTTAGCTCCGTATGAAAAGTTTAATGATGTAATGAAAAGATTAAAAGAAGAGCATCCAAAAGCTAGACATTTTGTTTATGCTTATAGGTATTTAAATGAATTTGATCAAATTATTGAAAATAGTAGTGATGATGGAGAACCAAAAGGTACAAGTGGGAAACCTTGCTTAAATGTAATGGCAGGAAATGAACTAATAAACACTTTTGTGATAGTTGTAAGATATTTTGGTGGAGTGAAACTTGGAACAGGTGGACTAGTAAGAGCCTATAGTGATGCTGTTAATAGTGTGATTAATATTTCACAACTACAAACTTATGAAAAACTAGAACAGAGAATACTAACTTGTGAATATTCTGATTTATCGAAGTTAGAGTATTTAATTAGTAATCAAAATATAAATATTATAAATAAAGAGTTTGATTTGAATATCAAACTATATTTAGAATCTACAAAAGAAGATTTTGAAATCTTTGAAAAAGATTTACCTCTAAATACTAAATTAGCTATAAATTTATAATTTTAATGTAACTTTTAAATAATTAATATATAATAATATTTATAATTATTAAAGGTAACAATTGAAGATTATAATTTTTATTTTATTGATTTTTACAATGGGGTTAAAGGCAAACAATAACGAGTATATAAATATAAATTTTAAAAATTTATCCATTGAAGAGTTTATAAAAATCACTTCTAAGCAATTGAATAAAAATATTTTTTATTTAGATAAGATTGAAGGAAAAGTTGATTTTGTATCAAATAAATCAATAAAAAAGCAAAAGCTTTTAGAACTTTTAAAATTTACTTTATTGAAAAAAGGTTATGTTTTAAAAGATGAAGGAACTATTTTCAAAATTGAAAATAAAAATAGACCATTGAATCAACAAGAAAAAAAAGTAGAAATAATACCTATTCAAAATCTTGAAGCTCAAAATATATTAAAAGTTTTAAATACCATTTATTCAAATAAGAAATCAAATATAAATCCAATTATGACAGTAGAAAATGATACAAATTCTATTATAGTAGTAGGAAGTAAAAGTGATACAGAAAATATAAAAAGATTTATCAAAAAAATTGATATTTCATATCCTCAAATTTATATAAAAGCAAAAATTGTTGAAATAAGTGAAACTAAGACAAAAGAAGTGGGACTAGAATATGGGTTAAATGGATTTAATAAATATAGTTCTACAAATCTTAGTACTTTTTCTAGTTCTTTTAATAGTTTAAAAAATATTGCAATTAATTTTAGTGAATTTTCAACTTTTGGTTTTGACTTAAATTCTTTATCAAAGGGATTAAATTTAGGGGCCACAATAAATTTCCTAAAACAAAACCAAGCAATAGATGTAATATCAGAGCCCTCAATTTTATGTATAAATAATAAAGAATCATCTATTTATGTTGGTGAAACAAAATCTTTCAAAACAGGACAGACAACAAATACTTTTTCTTAAAAAATATAAATTTGTATAATTAATTTTTTTTCTATAATATATAAAAATATAATTGAAAAGGTTTATTATATGAAAAAATTAAAAAAGTTAAATCATTTAGAATCTAATTTAAAGGTTTTTCAAAGTGGAGAAAATTTAAATGAAAAATTTTATGATTTAAAAGATGATTTATTAAGAGACAAACATAAAGGCTCTTATGTAATGTCTCATGATGGTAGAGTGTATATTTCATATAAAGAATTTAAAGAATATCAAGAAGAAAGATTAAATAGGAAAATAATATATAGAAGTTTTTCTTCAATAGCTAAAGAGAGTGATTTTTTTACTACTGAATTTAGTAAGTATAAAAAAATGCTCTTTTTTTATATAGAAAAATCTAATCCTACTCTTACATCAAAAAGTTCTACATCAATGGATATCAAAGGTTTTCAATTATTTTTGAAAATATTAAAAAGTATTAATATAAAATTCGAAGATTTTAATAAAATTGATTATTTATTACAAAATAAAATTTATGATCAATTTTATAATACTAAGAATCTTTTTAAAAGTAATATTAGAAATTTGAATAGATTTTTCAATAATATTTCTAAGTTTAGTGATACATACCTTATGTCAAGTTTCAAAAACAATTCACAACATAGTTTACCTAGAAAAGGAATTCCTTCTAGTATCATTTTTCAATTAGACTATTTTTGTGAAAAAGAATTAAATGAAAACTTAGAAATATTTAAAAAAGTCGTTGAATGGAAAAAAGAATATAAAAATTTTATTTTATTTTCTTTAGAAAATTTGGCACATACTTATTATAAGAGTAATCAATTAAATTCAATAAAATTTCAAGTTAATAAAATTTCTAAATGTTTGTATAAAATAGATTTAAAGATTTGGAAGTTAAAAAAGGGTAGCAAATATTATTATAAAGATATTAAACATGAAAAAGAACATAAAAGACTTTTAAAATTGTCGAAAAAGGGAGTTGATATCTCATTTAAAAATGAAAAAATGTATTATTTTTGGCATATAACATTATTTCCAAATTTTCCATATGATAATAAATTAAATAATAAATTTAATTTAATTGGACATAAATTGAATAGTTTTAGAGAATTATACATGAAAATTCTAAAAAGAAAAAAATTACCACCTAATTTAAATAAATTATTTTATGTTTCTAGAGAAGAAATATATGTGCTATTCTTGTTTATATTGATAAGAGAAGGAATTAATCCTGAAGTATTAAAAAATTGGGAAGTAAAAAAAATAGATAATACATATACTATCGGAATTGAAACACCATCAGCATACATAATTCGTGCAAGCAAAATTAGATCAAATTCTTATTATGATACTTTAATCAGAAAAGAACATTCTCAAATAAAATTTATAAAAAGTTATTTAGAACATATGAAAGAACTCTATAATAATTCAAATTCAAGTAAATTTTTTCAGTATTATACCCGTTCCAACACATTAATACAATCAAATTTTAATCCAATAATACAGTTTGATAAATCTAATTGGAAAAGTCCTACTAAAAGCCTTAATGATTTTTTTACAAAATATGAAATTTTTGATAATGAAGGTAATCGAATAAATAAAATTAATTTCTCTGAAATACGTCCCTATTATAACTATAAAAATTATCTACAAGGTTTAAACGAATATGTACGGCAACATCTAATGAATCATAAAGATAAAAGTATGACAATTAACCACTATGAGAATTTAACAGAATGGAAAGAATCTAGAAATTTTAAAGTGGCAAAAATTAAAGATGAGATTATTGGAATTTTTAAAGGAACAATATCTTCAAGTCCTTTAGATAAATTATTTAATGGGTTAATTAGTGATTGTAAAAATCCTCAAGAGCCTGATTATTCAGAGTATATCAATTTAAAAGAAGATGAAAGATGTATCGATTGGTTTAACTGTTTAAACTGTTCTCAGGCTCATATAATTCCCAAAATTCATGGGCCAGTTATTAAAGCTTGGATTGATTATATGGAAGAAAAAGAAATAGATTTTATTAAGAAATCAGATTTTGAGAAAGAATTTGCTAATTCATTGACTATAGCATATAGTGTTTTTAATGGATTTACTAATGAAGAACAAATCTTTGCAAAAAAAGAATCTAGTAAGTATTATGATGTTGTTAGATGTAGGTTTTATAAAAAAGTAAAGTTAAAACAAGAGGGTGCATAATGAAATATAATAATGTAATTGATAAATTAATATATTGTATAAATATAAATGAAGTAGAAAACCTTTTAAAAGAACAAAAATTCAATTTATGCCTTGATTCTAAGTTTAAAGATAATTCATTTACATATTTAAAAAATGGCCAAATTAAAATTGAGCATAAATTTAAGATGGAGACATCATTTTTTAGGACATTATTAAAGCTATTTATTTATCTAAAATTTCAAGGGTTACCAGATGGAATATTAAATAATAGTGGAAAAAGTAATTTCTTTTACAATTTAAGAGTTATTTTAAAAGAAATTGAAAAAAATTGTGGTGAAATTAATTCTTTAAAAGAAATTAGAAAAGTTGATTTAGAAAATATAATTAATGAATATCACAAAAAAGTTGAAAGAGAAGAAATAACTGCAGGAACAGCATTTTCAAAATTGTCAAAATTAAGGTTTTGGAATAAATTAAATAAATTGTTACCATATTTTATGAGATATGATTTTTCATTTGTTGAAGAAAATCCACAGTTTATCAAAATATTGGAGCTTATTAATAAAAAGAAAATGTCTGAGCCATATCAAATAGATTATTTCTTTAAAGCTTTAGATTTACCAATTTTAAAACAAGTATTATCTAAAGCTATAGAATATGTTGAATATTACAAAGATGACATACTATATGTATCAGAATTAACTAAAAAAGTAAAAAAATTAAAATTTCATAGTGGACAAAAATATAATTCAAGAAACATTTTTATAATAGAGAATATTATTTTAGATAATCATGAATTTAGCAATCCATCATTAAATAATATTAAAAATGAATGTAAAAAAATTGATAAAGATATATTAAAAAATAGAATATTCTCAAATATAAATTCTTTTTATGATAATAAAAATTTGCAACAATTATTAATGCATGAAATTAGAATGTATAAAGCTTCTTGTTATATTATTGTTTTATTTACTACTGCGATGAGAGTAGGAGAATTTTCAATATTAGAAAGATTTCCTATATTTGAAGAATCTGAATTTTTAATGATGAAAAAAATAGTTTTTAAAACTTCGCATTATGAGAATGGAGATACTTTTGATATACCAATTCCTGCTATAACAAAATATGCAATAAATGGTTTAAGTGAACTTCAGGAAATTTTATTTCCAAATAATGACTTTTTAATAGTCGGTGAAATTTCAAATGAACCGAGAACAAATGTTATATATTCAGGAATAAATTATTTTTGTAAAAAATTAAACATAAGAAATATTTCTCCACATATGTTTCGACATTCTATGGCTTTTATAGTTGCATATGCTAGTGAAAGTGATGGACTTGAACTTTCAAGAATGATTCTATCTCATAAATCCAAAAATATGTCATTGATGTATTTATCTCAATTTAATAAAAATATAAAAAAAGCAATTGATGACTTAGAATTGATTCAATCTAATGAAATTTCAGAGTTAATAATTAAAGAAGTCCAAAATAACAAAAAGTTATATAATAAAAATGGAAATAATATATATAAAAATTATATGTTTAAAGGAAGTTACATTGATGAGCTATCTGATTATTTAAATTTTGAATTTAAAAAATCGATAGATTCTGGGAAATTAGTAATACTACAAACTCCCATTAGTTTTTGTTTTCATGACTTTTCTAATAAGGACAGAATGGCCTGTCAACGAGATTTAGATTTAGAAAACTTTTTTGGAGAGAAGGTATATCCTTCAAGATGTAGAGCATTAGATTGTCCTAATGCAGTATTTACAGAAGAACAAATTGATAAAATTAATTATATTTCATTGGAAGCTGAATTGTATGATAGATTAAAATCAAATAAATTATTTATTGAAGCAAATGGTTTTAATTTAAAAAAAATCATACCTAAAGATAACTAAAGGATTATTAATGGCAAGATTAACAAGTATAGAAAAAGAAAATAAGATAAAATTTCTTAAAGAAGCTATTGTAAAATTAAAAGAAAATTCATATAGTTTAAAAAAAAATGTATTATCTCGAAAAACTGCAACGATATTAGCAAATGAATTAGTAAAAACTACTGACATAAACTTTAGTAATGATATAAGTGTACAAACTTTGAAAAATCCAAAGACATCAGAGTTTAAAGAAATAAAAAAAGAAATTGATGACTTTAAAATAGATTTCAAAAAACATAAAAATTTCACAGATCAAAAACTATATGATAAGATAAAGATATTGGAAGCAGAATTAGAATCAGTATTATCTAAATTAATTTATTTTGCTAATTTAGAAATAAATTTAAATAACGAATTAGTTAAAAAAGATGAAAAAATAAGTAGTTTGGAAGAACAAATAGAAAATTTAGAAGATAGAATAAAAAGAAATAACTATGAAATTTAGAGTAAAAGAAATTTCAAATCCAAATATTAAAAATAGAAATATCAGTGTTTTATTTGTAAATAATCAAATTGACATACCATCATTAAAGTTTTTAGTTTTTGAATCTAAGTATGGTGGACGTAATAATAGTATTCAAGGAAGGACAACACACCGAGGTAAAGCAATTGAAATCATGGAATTATACCGACACTTAGATGATATGGGTATAACATGGGCTTGTGCGGAAGAGTATCATATTGAACAAATAAAATATGGAATGCTTTGTTGGGATGGATATGAAAAAGTATCAGAAAGTAAGTTTAATTATAAACCAATAAAGAATAATACAATGAACAGAAAACTAGACACTTGGTTTAGTTTTTTTAATTATATGAAAAAAATTGGATATAGAATAAAAATAAATATGACAATCAAAAAAGTTCCAAAGTTTTATTATAAAAACAAGCTTCTTTCTCATATTTCAAATAATCAAAATGAGAGAAATTATGTTGACTCATGGGCAATTAAAGTTAGAAATTCACCTACAGTTTATAGTTATAACGCAATAAGTAAGAAAGAATATAATTCATTTTATAATGAACTTGAAAAAATTGATATAGTATATGCATTAATAGCAGAATTAATGGTGGAAAGTGGTTTGAGAATTTCAGCAGCTTTAGAAATAGTTAAAAAAGATTTTGATGGACTTTTTGGTTATATTAATGGTGGGAAAGAAGATTATCAACGAGTTGACATAAAGTATATTGCAAAAGGAGGAGATATAAAAATTGCAACGTTTCCAATTAGATTTTTAAAGAAACTTCATATTAAATATATTTCTAGAGAATATATACGTAGAAGAACTGTGTATGTAAAAAATAATTTAGGATCTAGTGAAATAAATAAAATATTTTGGTTTACAACTAAAGGTAAAAAAATTAATTATGGAAATGTTATGTATGCTTTTAAAAAGGCTTCTAATATAATAGGACGAAAAGAGAAAAGTATTACGCCACATTGGATGAGACATACTTTTGCAACGTGGATTGTTTTAGATTTTTATGAATCACAAGGAATTAATATTGTTGATGTCGGGATAACTCCAAATATTCAATTATTAAAGATTCTTGCAAAATTTTTAGGACATGCATCGGAAGAAACTGTATTAATATATATAAGGGTAGCAATATTATTAACAAATTTTGGTGGGCATTATGGTTCTAATTTTTCGCCTATATCACTAGAAAGTTTTAAAAAATCTTCTTCAGCACAATATATTCTAGAAGAAATTGTAAAGAAGAAACTTAAAGAAGAAATACCAAAAAATTTTGATTTCTTATCATATGGTTTAAAAACAGGATTAATAATTGATGATAGGGGTTTTAGCCAAAAAATAGATAATAACTTTGAAGTTACGACAAGTTTTATTAATAAAATGAGAAATTTTGCAGAAGATGAATTTGGATTTTATTATCAAGAAAAGTTATTTAATCCATTATCCTATGCAATTTCCAGAGGTTTTTTGGAAAGTAAATGATACAAATATTAAAATTACCCGTTATATAACGGGTAGTCAAAAGCCCTATATAAAGGTTTTTGTTAAGTATATAATTTGACAATTGATTTTCTTTACATTAAAACATTAATATGTAAAGAGAAGTTTATAACTATATAATTTTATTTTAAATAGTTTATTCTTTTGAATTCTTTTTATTTTGTATTTTTACTTTTATATCTTCATCATAAATATCTATTTTTTACCAAAAAGTGAATAATATATATCTGCGGAATTAGAGAATTTTCTTTCTTCTATTAGTAAAATAAGATAACCTATACTTTTATTTATTTCATATCCTTCTTTTACTTTTTTTAAAGAATAAATATTTTTAAGGAATATTTCTTTATTTTCAGAAATATCTAAATACCAAAAGTTTCCATCTATTTCATATTTGAATCTATTATTTTTTGTTTCTTCAAGTGCGTTAAAATTCATATTAGTTTTGATATTGTAATTAGTTTTTAATTTTTCAAAATAATTAGCAATGTATCTATATTCTGAGGAGGAAAAAGTTATTTTAAAACTTGTATTGTTTTGGACTAATAAACCCTTGTTAAAAAGTAAATTAAAAGTCATATTCTGTATATTAACTTTATTCTTAACAATTTCTTCTTTCCCTGCTTTCTCATTAAAATGCTGAAAAACAATAAAAGCTAATAATGGAATAACAATAAAAAATATAAGACTATTTCTTTTTTCTTTAGCTTAATTAATGAGTCAGGTTTCTTATAGATGTTTAATTCGTTTTTCATGATACGAGAATAAGTATCTTCTTTAGATGAATTATTATTAATATTTATACCCATCAATAAAAGATTTCTTTGAACTTGACTCTGAGGCAGATATTTGTATAAATAAAAGTTGATTGTTTCCTTGCTCTGCTACATTAATCCAAGTAGTTTTCCCCACTTTAATTGCATTCATTACATCATTGTATGTCAACTCAACCGTAGCAATTGGGTCATCATCAAATAAATCAGCATCCCATAGAACTATTCTAAATCTATTTTCTTTAAATAAAGGCCAGTTTTTATACCCTGCATTAAAACTTGGGGTATAAGAATCTTTTGATAAAGCATAACTTTTAGTAGCTAATACAATAGGTGTCCAAGCTATATTTGATATATTTTTTAAACTTGAACCTATTAATTGAATATATCCAATTACATCAGGAGCAGCAGTACCTTTTGCAGCATTATTTCCAATTGTATTCATAATACTTGAAACAGGTATTCCAGTAGTTAGCATTTCACTAATTAAATTTGAAGAAGCATTATCAATTTTTATACCACCTTTATCCCAGGTAGTTTTATCTATTTTAGTTGGAGCAATAACTGCACCTAAAACTGTTAAATTTATGTATTTAATTTCTTCATTTGCATTTAAGATATTAAATATGAGTATAAAGAATAATGTATACTTGATTTTGAAACTTTTCAAAGTAATTCCCTAGTTTTATGTGATTATTTATATTTATTTTAATATTATATTACAAGTTTTTTATATTTATTTTACTTAAAAGGTACTCTTTGAAAAAATATATACTAATTTTAATATTATTACTTTCCCTTTTTGCTCAAGCAAACTCAACAATTGATTCCTTTTCAAAATCAAAAAAACTATTAAAAGAAATATACAAAGACCATCAAATTACATTCTATGCTAATTGTAAATATAGCTATAAAGATAAGAACAATATGATTGATAGACAATCATGTGGTTATACTCCTAGAAATGAATATACTAAATCTGGAAAAGTAAATAAAAGAGCAAGAAGAATTGAATGGGAACATGTGATTCCTGCTGAAAACTTTGGAAGACAGTTTACATGTTGGAGAGAAGGTGATTCTCAATGTGTTAAAAGTAATGGTAAAGCCTATAAAGGAAGAAAGTGTTGTTCTAAAGTAAATAAGCAATTTAAACTTATGGAAGCTGATATGCATAATCTAGTACCTGCTATTGGTGAACTAAATGCTGATAGGTCTAATTTTAGATATGGAATTATAGAAGGTGAAAAAAGAGCCTATGGAAAAGATATAGATTTTGAAGTGGACTTTAAAGCAAGACGTGCTGAACCTAAAGATGATATTAGAGGTAATATAGCAAGAACTTATTTTTATTTTGAAGATACTTATGGGATGAAAATATCTAAACAAGAGAGGCAACTTTTTAATGCTTGGGATAAACTAGATCCTGTTGATGAATGGGAAATTGAGAGAAATAAGAGAATTGAATCTATTCTAGAAAACTTGAATAGATTCATAAAATAAAATGTCAAAATGTTGATTATTATGAATCTTTGCTTTTTTGATTATATTTAGGGATAAGGTGATTTTAATTTTTTTAAGTCCCACATTGTGCTAATTTTTTTAAAACTTTTTTTATGAACCCATCTTTCTTTCTATTAGTATTTAATTTAAAGAATTTTATATGTATACACGATGATAAATTAATAAAGTTATGTTTTCCATTATACTTCTTTACTCCAAATATTTGATGCATATGTTTGCTATACCAACTATTATCATAAATATCAAAACTATTGACACTTTTTCTTATACAATCAATTGGAATTTTTAAAAGCCCATCCATTCTTCTATTCATCACAACAAACTCATCATATTCCATAATATCATTAAAGAGTTCATCATAATATAATATATCCTCTTTAGGTACATCAATTGTAATTTTTGCAATCATCCCATATTTACCACGATTATCAGTAAAACTATTTAATATATCAGTGCCAATCTCAATATAGCTATTACCGTTTTTTGAAGCTTCTTCTTTCATTTGAAGTAAAATAACTCCATACTCATGATCTAAACTTCTATATAATTTTACATGGCTTTGGTTTGGATATTGAATATTTAATTTAGTTTGAGTAGTAGTATATATCTCTTTAATTTCTTCAACCATTTCATCAATAGAATTTATGAATTCATCATGTTGTATTATATTATCAAGAGTAGCATAAGTATTTTTTCTATTAAATTCTTCCGTAAAATGGCGGTCTTCCCACAAAGGAAATCTATGAATATTAAATGCTTTTTTTACAAGAAATGTTAATGCAGTAGTTCCAAACCCTTTTCCAGCAGTGAAACCATGAACGATGAGTTTATCATTAATATGTACACTATTTCCAATTAGTCCTTTAAGTATTTTGCTCTTAAATTTAAAATACATTTTTTGTTTTCCTATCAATAATTATAAGCTGTCATCTTTATAATTATATTGCTTTTTATATTAATAAGTTAAAAACTTCTTTTGACTATAAATAAGACATACAGAAGGAAAATCTTCTCTATCTTTAATTAACTTATTTTTCATATTGAAATCAGTTCTAGAAGCTCCACCACCTTGAGGATGACTGTGCCATGTACCAATATAGGTTAATAGTCCATTTGTTCTTTCTTCATAGTTAGCTATATTTTCAAGTAAGCCTAATGTACCTAATTTAAAATACCCTGGACTTCTAGTACTATCAGCTGGTGCATCAATAAGTTCAACTATTGTAAAAGTTTTATTAATCAAAGAAATATGACCAATAAGTACGCCTCCCGTCTCATTAGGAAAATGTATGCTAGATTCTTCTTTAATTTTGTTAACAACTCTTGGCGAAATTCTTACTTGCATATCATAAGTATCATCATGTAATATCATTGGAGTATTAATGTTTAATGATTGCCAATTTATGTTTATATTATTTTCAATACTTCCTATATAAAGTTCTCCTAATTCACTTGAACCATTCTCTAATCGTTTTTGAATAATATTTGCCATAGCTGAAGCTTGAAGAGAAATGGTTGCATCAGATACAATGGTGGTTAAGGATCCACATCCTTGTCCAACTGTTTGATATTGTACATTACTCGTACAAATAAGCTGAGATAATGTGTCATTGTGAAAACATAAGAGATAAAACTCTATAACAATGTCATCTATCCTCACATTTCTGTCTTTACCTTCAATAAATACCAAACCAACAGTTCCTAAATTATGAAGTACAGTATAGATAACCTCACTTTTAATTTCATCATCAACTAAAAAGTTTCTAACAGATATATCAGCAGTTGAGTCGATTAAAACTTGATTTTCTTTAATTAGTTTTTTTATATCTTTAATATCATTTTCTGAATGTCTTACATTCTCTAAACCCATTTCGCTTAAGGCTGCAAATAATAATTCACTCTTATAATTAGATAATAAATATTTTGTATTACACAAAGCGTGGCGTGCATGATTGTGAGCACTAAATACCCCATTATCGATTAAATTAATATTATCTGTAATGCCTGTACGTCCTAAATGCATAATTATCTTTGAACCTAAACTTCCACAGCCAATTTGAGTAATAGTCATACCTTTTTTGATATTTTTTGTACTAAGTCCTGAAAATTTAGCCAATAAATTTTTTGAAGGGCATTCAATAGTTCCTAATGTATAAACCTTTGCTCCATATTGTATTTTTGCTGCTGTCTTTGTTATTTTAAGTGTTTTTACATTGATTGCAAAATTCATTATTTCACAATCTAAGTTTGTTCCAATAACTTTTGCAGGTCGTTTAACAAACAGAGTCACAAAAACAAAAGAAAGTCTTTGTAAAACCTTGTAATGTTCAACTAAGTATTTATCTAAATCTGGAATATGAACTTTTTTACAGAAATCAACTAAATCTTGATAAATATTTATAGAGTTTGGATAATATTGTTCTGCAATATCCTCACTTATAAATGGTATTAATGCTGAAGTATCCGTATTATTTAAGCTTTCTGGCTTATACTCTTCAATTGTTACTTTAAATTTTTCTTTTTTAAACTTATATGAAATCCCCGCAATATTAATACCAGTATTTATAAATTCTTCAACCACACTTGTTGGATACTCAATAATACCATGAAGTTCATCACTTCGCATAGGTTCCCAACCTTGGTCTCTATTAAATAAACTATTAGTAGTTGTTTTGTCAAGCCATGTAGCCATTTGGTCAAGTACTTCATCAAAGAAACCTGGTTGTTGTAATAACTCATTTAGATCGCCTTCATAAATACAAGGATTTACCACATCTTTATTGGGATTAATATGTTCAAATACTCTTGGAAAATCTTTCCTTAATGTAATAAAAGGAGCTTTTAATGGGAATTGTTCAGAAAACTCAAATGTGACAGGTTCCTTTTGTCTGACTCCAAATTTTGTTTCTTTATCAGTAATGGCACTAGGAAATTTTAAAACAAAGGTTGCTGTGAATGAAGCTTTTTTATTTGCTTCATCAATTTTGATTTCACTAACACTACTTATATGGTCAGATTTATGAGTATAGCTATATGCAAGGTTAATAAAATTAATATTAACCATGCCCACGTGCTTCCCCTGCTGAACCAATTGTTGCAGCAGCAGTTTTGCTTTTTGTTAAACCTACAGGCTCTTTATGACCTTCTTGTGTAAATTCTAACTCAATTGGCTCTACTTTGCCTTTTTTCTTATGCCCTGCAGTGTATAAGAAGTTTGAAATCTCTACAATCTCTTCATATTTTTCTTTTGCTTCATTATGAGGAGGAGTTTCGTTACCAAACTCTCTACAACTTGCAATAATCTTAGCACCTGTTTTTGCTTGAGAAAGTATCTCAAATGCAGTTTCAGATAATTCACATATTTTATTCTCTCCTTGCCCAATTTGATTATACATAGAATATTTAGAACAGTGATGTGGTGCTTGTAAAATATCGTATTCAAAAGAAGATAGAGGATAAATTTCATGCATATACTCTAAAACATCTGCTCCTGAATCACCAGTAAGTAGAATTTGATTAGTATAGTTTCCTTCTTTGATATTTAATTGTAATACTACACTTCCTCTATTTTTTCTTTTATAAAGATCTTCAGCTTCACCATCTTGTTGCTCTATTGGTCCTAATAGTTCTATTTCAATTTTTGAACTTATATCTTTATTATTTAATTTCTTAATCGTATCACCTATTTTATATACAATATCTTGAACATGATCAGTTTTGTCATCTTCTGATTCTCCTAGAATAATAATACGATTACCTTCTTCTTGAATTACTTTATTATCTTTATGAAGTTTATATCTTCTTTTCATTTCTGTATTAAATGCTTTAGCATTCGCTTCTAATGTGTTATATTTATCTGCCCGTTTGAAAAATCTTGAAGAACCCCAAATCTCTTTAATGTAAATTTTATCACTGTCTTTTATATATTCTTTAATATCACCTGTATGAAAATGATTCTGAAAACCTCTAATATGATCATCATCATGATGAGACAAAATAAAAACATCAACAAAGAGTCTACCTTCTTCATCTTTGTTTAAATTATTTTTCAAATAGCCTAACACATCATAACTATCATCATTTTCATCACATGCTTTTTCACGAATATACATGTCATATAAAATCGTAGTTTTATTAGAATCATTTAATTTAATCAAGACCATGTTTCCATTGTCAACAGGTAAAAATGTCATTTTTGAATAAGCCATACTTCTAACTCCTTTGTAAATTAATATAATCATTAAAAAGCATATTGGCATATTCATCTGCATATTTTATAATGATAGTTTTTTTTAATAAAAAAATAAGAAAAAATAAGAAATTTATAACTAATAGTGTGTTTTCAATAAGTCCATATTTTGAAATATAAAAAATGTATATACTATTAATAATTAATATTGGTAAAATTATATATAAGCCACCAATAAAATTTCTTATTTGACCATATCGTACATTATGATTAAATGTTAATGTACCTTTACCAACTTTTATTCTAATTTGACTTACATAATCTTTTAATTCTAATTCTTCTTCATCTTTATTCATATTATTGAGTTTAGATATATCAAAATTAAAATCGTTATAAATTAGTTCAAATATTCTATTTTTAAATGATTGTGAAAGGATATTTGATTTTTTCTTTAAAAATTGTGTTGTTGGGAATGTTCTCCCAAAATTAAATATTTTATTTTCTAATTGATGCTTTCCAATGTATCTTATTAAATTTGCAAGAAAAATCCAAAGAACTAAATTACTTGAAATAGATATTTCATTCCATGTTAAATTTAGTGTGTCAAGTTTATTAAATAATTCAATTATATTGACTTCATGCATTTGAAATATTAAATATATAGGAATAAGTAAAATAAATGCAGGTATATATAATGCAGAAACTGTATATGAATTTGGCAATAAAACTCCTTATAAAATATAAATTGCTGATATATTAACATCTTTTATTATAACTATGTAAAAATATAACAGAATGTAATATATTCTATGTTAACTGAAATTAATTATATATTAATAATATTGTTAATACAATTAAATTACATGTTAGTACTAAAGGAATAATATTATGCAAATAGACGGACATTTTACATTAACATATACGTTAGCAAGGATGGTAGGTTTTGAACATGAAAGAGCTCAAATTATTGCTTATTCTGCTCAATATGTGGATGATGCTACAAATAGTGGAATAGCAAAGTTTGACAATGGAGCAATGTTTAGTAGAATAAGTTCTGCACATACTATGACAGCATATGATATAAAATATTATACTGATGCACATGAAAACCATTTAGTATGGGTGCCTTTTCATTTCCTTCCTGGTAATGATGGATTATCAGCAGGAGAAAATCCAAAAGGTGGCTTTATTAATAAATTAGTTTGTAAACCTTATAGTCAAATTGCAGTAGATATGCTTGATGCTTGTTTGAAAGATATTGATAAACCTCATTTTTTACAAAGAGTTGGAATTACTATGCATGTATTTGCCGATACATTTGCACACCAAGGTTTTGCAGGCGTAGTCCATGATATAAATAAAGTTGAAAACCTTGAATGTTCTAACTATAGTATGAGTTTTTTTAATAAAACTAAAGCTTCAGCATTGAGTAATGCCTTTCCAATGGGACATGGTGCAGCATTAACTTGTCCAGATATGCCTTTTTTAAAATGGAGCTATACAAACGGACTTGGAAATAAGGTAGAAAGAGATAATTTAGAAATATTTATGAAGGCATGTTATAACTTATACGGTCAACTTGGACTTGTATTATCAGAATTAGGTGGCACTGTAAATGATGAAAATGAATCAGATTTTGAACAAATTAAAAATAATTTAGAAAATTTTAAAGATGATAATGAAGAAGTTAGACTTCAAAATTGGATTGAGTCTATTGATAGAGGTGATTTTTCCTTTGGTTCTGAAAAACTTGAATATATTCCAAAAGGGATTAATTCTTGGAAATATCAAGCAATTAAGCAAGAGTTGGCTGAAGATACGGGTAGAGAATTATTTACGTATACTAATGACTTTATTAATAGCCATTGGAGAAATTTTCATGTTGCTTTAAAAGCACATAGATTTGATATTGTTAATAATATTCTTCCAAAATATGGAATTATTGTTTCATAAATGGATATAAATATTAATAAAGAATATTTTTTAGATGCGATTAAATGTATAAATTCTAAAGGTTTTACAGATGTAACTTCTAAAATAATGGAAACAAAATCTTTTTTAGTTTCATTATACGATAGTG
Source organism: Arcobacter sp. F2176 (assembly GCF_004116465.1). Taxonomy (NCBI): domain Bacteria; kingdom Pseudomonadati; phylum Campylobacterota; class Epsilonproteobacteria; order Campylobacterales; family Arcobacteraceae; genus Arcobacter; species Arcobacter sp. F2176. The sequence goes on along the minus strand of NZ_PDJV01000023.1, from coordinate 6,403 downwards.
ATAAGCATTCTTTTGAATCTTTTAAAGAAGCTTATTCACAGTATTGTTATTTAAATGATAATTATAAAGTTAAATCTTTTTCTAAAAATAATAATATTAATTTTGATAAAGTTATAGGTTCACGTTTAGATTGCTATAAAGATAAGACACCTTTACATTTATTAAAAGATTTAGAAGGAAAACTTAAAAGTAGTACATTAATTTGTTTATGTGATAAACCTTTATACTATTTTTCTCAAGAAATTGAATCTCATGTCAATCCCATTTCTTTTATGTCATTCGAAGATACAAAAAATAAGTTAAAGTATATTTGTATAGAAGGAAACCATCGAACAATTTTAGGAATGTATTTAAATAAAATTATAGAGAATGAAACAATTTATATTAATAATTGTCCTATTACTCATTATGAAATTGATCAAAAACAGCTTAATTTGATAAAAGACTTTACAAATAAAATAAAACCTTTTTTTTTCGAATTAAAAGTTACCTATAGGAATTTTAATAAAGATACCTTTTATAAAGAGTATAGAGTTATTACCCAATTATATATTAAAGATAAAAGAACAAAACAGTGTTATCAAAAAGAAAATTTTACTTATAATATAGATAGAATGACTGAATCAATTTCTAAAAATGATACTTATATAAAAGAATTTTTGGATAGTACATACTCAGCAATAAAATTAAAAAAACGTACTTATTTAGGAAAACTTTTAATATATAGTAAACTATTAAAGAAAATCTTTATAAGATATATAAAAATACAGACAAAACATATAAGTTTAAAGGTTAATAATGACTGATTCATTAACAAAGTTTATGAATAAAACCTATTTTAAACAAATAGGTTCTGAATTTGATTATCTAAGAGATTGTATAGAGATATTAATAAAAAATTATCAAAAAGACTTTAAAACAGTTGATGATGAATTTAACGTAAAAATTAATGAATTAAAAGCGAGTGGAGAATATGATAAGCCACTACATGAAGTACATTCACCAGATGTAACATTTGGCCAAATGATGGAATATAATTTAAGTGAGCCATATATAAACTTAGACTTATTTTCTGGAATTATAATTGAATCGTTAATCGTTAAGCATCTTGCTTATATTGAAAAAACTCTAGTAAATTTATCTTTTATTATTCAAAAAAAAGAAAAAGAAAAAATACCCCCTGATTATAATACAGGTGGAAAATTTACTGACATGTTAAAAGCAGTTGAATATATATCAATTATTACAGAAAAGAATTTAAATATCCAAAATTTAAAAAGATGGAAAATTATAAAACTATTAAGAGGATTAAGAAATATATTAGCTCATGGAAATAGTTCTTTTGAAGAGAAAGAAGGCATTATTGACGATATTAACAAAGAAATTGATATTATAAAAAAAATCCACATAAAAAGCGTTCCAGAGCCTAAAACTTCAATGATATTTTATCATATTAATTCTGATGAAATTAAAAAGAATGAAAAAAATATTTGGATATGTTCGATTAATACCGATATTAATGTGTTGAGAAATTTAAATAAGATATGTGTTGAGTTCATAAATGAAGTCAAGGAAATATGTATGGTCAGATATAAAATAGAAGATGAAAACTATTATATGGTAAAGAAGAATGAATAAAGAAGAATTAATTGCTACCCTAAAAACATTCAAGGATATTTCTGATTATACAGAACAATCGAAAGTAGTTAAGTCATATCTTTTAACACATTTTGTTGATAAGAAAGCATTTAAAACTAACGAAGAAGCAAGTAGAAAATCAGAGTTTATTGAAAGTCATTACAGAAAAATGTATTGGAATAGTGAAAAAAAAGAAACTATCAATTTTAAAAATGTTTTAGGTGGTGACCATTGTGATTATGTAAAACAATCTCCTGTCCAAATGATAATTAATGAAGCAAAAAGAATGAAAAGAATTTTTGCTTATCTTGCAAGTAATCCAGAATATTTTTTTAATGCACCAGTTATAAGACAAGATGATCCAATTTCTTATATGTCATTTATTGATAGGGATGGTATAGAAAAATTTATTGCTACACAAGGAAATCATCGAACTGCAATGGGTATTTATCTTCAATCAATATGTTATGATGAAGTCAAAATAAATAATGTAGAAATTATAAAAGTTAATATAAACTATGAATTGCTTGATTTAATTGAAGAAACCAACAGTAAACTATCTTTTTATGGCTATGAATTATATATTGATAAATGCTTCATGCATATAGTTGGTGCTAATTATAATCTTATCAAAAGACTTTCTCTACATAACATAGAAAAAGGATATTTTAGTGATTTATTTCTTTATTATGATAAAGATGATTTAGAAACATCTATTCTAGAGAATGACAAGAGAATAATATCTTATCTAAATAATGCCGCTGATTTTATCCCAAAAATGGAAAAAGTCTATATAGAAATAAGACAATTAGTTAACCACACAACTAATTTATTTAAAAACTTCTTAGCAATGAACCAAAAGTAAATATTCAAGTATTTAATATTATTTATGTAAATTCCATAGATATTATCTAAAACCAATCTTTGTAATCTTGCCTTTGATCTTGCCTTTAATTTACCTGTAGGTTTTGTAATTATGTTTACATATAATAATACTTTTTTAATTAGTTACTTTATATAATTAATATTCAATACTACTTAGTAATAAGTTTTTTAGTAAAAATATTTAAATTTATACTATATATTATTACTAATTTAGTTCTAATATTCAAGTGTTCAAGTGTTCAATATTACTTAGAATATTAGAGGTAATATAGCTAGAACTTACTTTTCTTTTGAAGATACTTATGAATGAAAATATCTAAACAAGAAAAGCAACTTTTTAATGCTTGGAATAAATTAGATCCTGTTGATGAATGGGAAATTGAGAGAAATAAGAGAATTGAAAAGATTCAATTAAATACAAATATTTTTGTGAGGTAAAATGTATCTAGAACTAAAAGAAGAACTATTAAAAGCTCATAATAATAAGGAAAAAGTAAATATCGATTTATTATCAAAAAAATATAATTGTTCAATTTATCAAATATTCTTTATTAAGTACAAAATTCTCTTTAATAAGGACTTTTCTCAAATACTTCCTATTATTGATATATATAAAGATCCATTAAAAATTTATTCAAAAAAGAAGCTAACAGAAGATGAATGGAGTGAGTACTTTAAAAAAAATAAAAGAATGATTTTTGGAATAGATGATAAACTACAGTATAGTATAAGTTCTTCTATTGACGCAGCTAAATATGCAGCTGAAAAGCCAGCCTGTCCTTATTTAAATAGTTTTGTTATCAAAACTTTAGATAAAAGTAAGCAATATAAATATTGGATTAAAATGATGCCTAAAAATACTCCAAAATGTCTAATAAATTATCAAGAAGCGTATCCCCCTAATAGTTACTATTCTATTAATAAAGCAATAAATATGCATGGACACTACTTAAGTCCTAAACAGGTTTTATTTCATGGTGGTGGATGGAAGGAATATGAAGAAATTATTATTACTAATCGTCCGTTTTCAACAACATTAAACCCCATTGTTGCTTTAAGAAATGCTGAGCATGGTAATAAAGCATATGATAATGGATATATTGACTTATTAGTCATAGAAGTTAAAGAATCTTTAACAAAAGTATTTGTATTTGACAAAGATAGCTCTAATTTTGGACATGAAATTGAAGTTTTATTCGCATCTAATGCAAAAATAGAATTAATTTCTAGAACAAAAATAAGTGATAACTACAAAGTATTTGATTTTGATCAGGAGTATAAATATATCCCAATATATATTCTTAAAATGCAAATATCTTAAATAAAAGTATATAATAGTTTTGATATTGCCAATTCAAAGAAGAATACCACAATAATAAAAATATTACTAAACAACTACTCTTTTTTAGCCCTTAATTTATAATATGATAAAAACTCAGCATATAAATCACCACTACCATAAAATATAGGCTTATTAAAAACTAGCATATCATATAACGATTTTTCATCATCAATATATTCTAATAAGAAAAGAATATATTCTAAAGAAACTAATTTTGAATTCATTCTTTTGGATCTATATTCTTCTTTTTCTTTAGACATTAATTTTATATTAGTTCTTAATAAATCTAATTGTTTATTAGCTTTCTTAAATTGTTTTAAAATACGTTTTTCTTGATATGTGTTAGGAGTAAATGATTTATCAATTATAAAAATAAGTTCAGAAAACCACTCTATTAATGCCATACTATTTTGAGTCAAACTTTGGAAATCATACAATGTTACAGCAACTCTTTCAATTTTTTGATTGTTATATATTATTTCACTATTTGTACCATTTATAAATTTAATTTTACCATTCTTTCTTAGATAATGTTCATGCCTATAAGTTTGATTCATTGCATAAACAAATGATTCAACTAAATCTAATGCAACAAAATTTAAATCTCCACTTCTAGATTCTTTTGTAAAATTCTTTTTCTTAATTTCAAGAAATACTAAAGCATTTGATTTTTTATCTTCAACAACTATATCACATTCATTCTTCTCGGAATATCTACCATAATGAATATTTATTTTCTTATTTTCTAATTCTTTTATTAAAAAATCTTCTATATTAAAACCAATATTACTATTTATTCGATTTGCATTTTTTCTTGTTACAGAAACATTGTTTGTAGATAATAACTCTAATAACACTTCATAAAATATCCAAGAACAATAATTTAAATCTATCAATAAAAATGAATCAATTAATTTAATTAATGGCTTATCATTAAATGTAATCATTTTGACATCGGTTGGTAATATAAACTTTGTATTTATTTTTTGATGATGAGAAATTAAATTTAGAATCTTTAACTCATGATCTGAAAATAGATTAAAAAGTAAATAGATTGGGCCTTCTTTTGGTGATAGAGCTATAACTCTTTTTAACAATGATATATATTCTTCTAATGAAAACCCTAATTTCTTTTTCATTTCATCATAATTAATATTCAAAAATAAATTATTAAGGATTTTCAATATGTTATCATCTGAAATTTGATTAAATCTAAAAATGTTATCATATGATAGTTGTCTGTAAAGATTTTCTAAAGTAAAATTTCCGAGACTCATATGTGATAAAACATCATAGTCTTGTACTTGAAATAAAGCTAAGTATTGTTTTGAAATTGTATATAAATGTTCTAAATCTTTTTTTTCATATGCATTCTTTTTTGTTATATTTTTTGTTATATTCTTTACTGATAAATTAATCAAATAATTAAAAGGTATTCCTAATTCTGGAAATCCACCCATAGTAACTTTTTTAGGCATATGAAATCTTTTATACCTATTTCTTTTAATTTGTTCTTCAAATATATTTGATAAAACGTTTTCTGGACCAATTTTTATTATATTTTTATTAATTTCATTAGAAATTTGTTTAATTGTATTATCAATAACAACTTTTCCAACATGAGTTTTAATCCTATATTTTTTAAAGTATAAGATTGAATTAACTAATAAATTTTCTGTTTGAAATAAATGATGACTTAAAGAATAATCTTTTTTATTGTTTACATATATAACATATGCTTCTTCCCATAAGTCAACATACTTTGAATTTTTCAAGTCATATACTCTATTTATGACATCACTTACATATATTATGAAAGATAAATATATTTTATTCACTGGCTTTAATAAAGAATACTCCAGCTTTTTTTGTTGTATTTCATCATTTAACATATAAAAATCTAACTTATCATCTAAACAATTTGAGACTAATAATGACTTTAATTTCTTTATTAAATCATTTTCTGAAAGTATATTTTGTTTACATTCAGATACATTAATTTTATTTAATCTTTTTCTAATTAACTTCATATTTTCACTTATAAATAATTTTATTTAGTTTATCAAAATAAAAAATATCAATCAATCTTATTAAAATATTTAGTTGCACTATTTGATATTTGGCTGTATTAACTATTATAAATGACACAAAGAATAACTTTTCCAAAGTCTTTAGAAAGTATTTAAAAGATTAATTAAAATACTGCTAGAATATTTAATCTAACAGTATTAATTCAATTCGATTATTGTTGCCTATTAGCCAAATAGGTTAAGTGAGTGAGGTAAAAGTGAATTTAAATATTTCTGACGTATTTAAATTAACTAGTAGGATAAAATAGCTTTTATCTCTTTTCTCTGTTGTCATTTTAGTATTAATTAAATTAAATTAATATTAACAATAAATTAATAATTAAGCTGAGTCATTTCAAAGGTTAAATAATACTCATTTGTAAGATGTAAGTAAGTACATATTAATCAGGGGGGATACTTTCATCTAAGTTTCTAATTGGATGAGTGATAGTGTAATAGTCAATATAAT
>NZ_PDJV01000022.1 GCF_004116465.1 Arcobacter sp. F2176 | reverse complement strand
AACCCCTTTATAAAGGGGTTGTATGGAGTTATTTTTGTAATTTAGTAGGTGTTTATTTAGTGATATTTTAGATAAAAATTATTAGAGGTTCTAAGGGTGTTTTTTCTTAACTTAACGGCATTGGGGGTCAGGTGATAACGATAATTTAAAATCTAAATAAGTGGTGACAGGATATTTAATTAATAATAGATGTCAAAGATTCTCATAAACACCTAACGGTCTTCGCATCTCTTACTTTGTGTGGACAAAGTAAGCAAAACCACCAACAGAGTTTCAAAGCCCTTTGGGTTCCCTCATTTATTATTTCTCTTTTCTGACTTGTAAAACTCATATAAAAATATGCTATTAGGATATTTGTTATATTCAAACAGTTACAAGTCTTTTCCAAAAAGAGAAATAAACATTCGGCTTTTGCAAATGTTGGAATCAAAGGTGGGATAATGACATTTGCATTTTTGATTAAAAGCTATTCTTAACTTCTTATATTCTCAATTACTAAAAGATTGTTCAAATTATTATTAAAAAGACACCAAAAGATATTACTACATCTACAGAAGCCGAGCGTTTATTTTTTATTTCGGAAAAAGCTGAGGACTTGTTTGAGTAAAAAAGAGTGATAAACTCACTCTTTTTTAGGAGTTCCGCAAGCTAGAAATTAAAAATAATAAGTGAGGGAACCTTTGGCTTCGCAGCTGTAGTTGTTTTTGCTTACTTTTCGTCAATACAAAAGTAAGAAGAGCGGAGAGGTTTACCTCTTCAAGAGAGAGAAAAAATATTGTGACAAAATAAATAAAAATACAAAGAGCATGTTATTACTCTTTCTAAAAAACTAAATATACTATATAATTTATTTAAACAAAAAATTTACATCATTTTGTTAAAATGACATATATTTTGACAATAGGAGCTCATTATGACAGCACTAAAACAGCAACAACTTTTTGATGAAATAGATATTTTACCAATAGATATAAAAACTAAAATTGTTGATAAAATACTAAATAGCATAAGTCCTGCAAATAAAACTATTGATGACTTATGGATAAAAGAAGTAAATAAAAGAAAAAATGATATTGAAGCAGATAATATAAGTTTAGTTGATGGTGATGAAGTTTTTAAAAAAATATCTCAAAGATTAAAATAATAAATGACTTATTCATTTCATCCTGATGCAGAATTAGAATTTAATATTTCAATTGATTATTATGAAGAGTGCAAAAGAAACCTTGGTTTAGAATTTGCTAATGAAGTTTACAAAACTATTCAAAGAATTTTAAAATACCCAAAAGCTTGGCAAATTCTAGATAATGATATTAGAAGATGTTTAATGAATAGATTTCCCTTTGGAGTAATTTATTATCAAAGAAATGAAGAAATAATTATTTTGGCTGTGATGCAATTAAATCGAGAACCAAATTATTGGAAAGAAAGAGACTAAATAATCTAATGAAATAATTATGATTTATATCTTCTACGGAAATTTTAAATAAAATACTCAAATAAAATCTTGACATAGGATACAAATGAATTTATTTTTTAAAATAGTTTTTTTCATAATTGTATACTTTATTATAACTATATTATTAAGTGGCGATTATACTGATGATTCAAAAGCCATTCTCTCTTTATTTTTTATAAGCTGTCTTATATCACTTTTTGTAAGAATTCTTTTAAAAAATAACAAACACTCTACAAAAATTGCTTTTTTGTTAATAGTTTTAGTAAATATACTATTTTTAATGAATACAACGGGTTGGAATGAAGGAACGATGTCTGGAACTAGTTATATTATTCCTTATTTTCAGTACATAAGTGATTGGTTATATGGGATCTTACTTATTTCTGCTTTTATGGCTTTTACTCCAATACTATTATATTTTATTCTTATATATTCAATTGTTGTATTTTTTTGCAGAATAAAGAATCAAAATTCAAAAGAAATAATTTCTAAAAATTAAAATACATTTGCCTTCTAAATCTGAAAAATTTTACTTTTTTTTGCTATACTTTTTTCTTTTATTAATTTTAAAAATTAAAAATAATTTAAGAACATATTCTTAAATACAAAAGGGGTTTTATGTTAGTAGTTATTTTATTGCTTGCTGTTATTTTTATAGTTCTTGCTACAAGTAAGTGGAAATTACATCCATTTATTGCTTTGTTAATTGCAGCGTATGGTATCGCTATTAGTGTTGGTATGGGATACAACGATATTGCAAGTACTATGACCAAAGGCTTTGGTGGAATATTAGCTTATATTGGAATTGTGATTGTTCTTGGAACTATTATTGGAGTAATACTTGAAAAAAGTGGTGCTGCAATTAAAATGGCAAATGTTATTTTAAAAATTGTTGGAAAGAAAAGACCTGTATTAGCCATGTCAGTAATTGGATATATTGTTTCTATTCCTGTTTTTTGTGATAGTGGATTTGTAATTTTAAATGCTTTAAAACGCTCTATGGTTAAGCAATTACAAGTTTCAGGTGTTGCTATGAGTGTCGCTTTGGCAACTGGACTTTTTGCAACTCATACTTTAGTCCCACCAACACCTGGTCCTATTGCAGCAGCAGGTAATTTGATGGTTGATAACTTAGGACTTGTAATTATCTTTGGTATTTTTATATCTATTATAACAATGCTTGCAGGATATTTTTGGGCTTTGCGTTCTGGAAAAATCTATAAAAGTGGAGAAGATACTCTTGTGGATTTGGAAAAAGATAGTGAAGTTATTGAAAAATATGGAGAATTGCCAAGTGCTTTTAAATCATTTGCACCTATTTTTATTCCAATTCTTTTAATGGCATTAGCAAGTATCATAAAACTTGTTTTTAAAGATATGAGTGAAACTTCTATTTATAAATTATTTATATTTTTAGGGAATCCTACAAATGCTTTATTTATAGGTTTATTATTTGCTACGATGCTTTTACCAAAATTTGATGAAGAGAGATTGTCAGGTTGGATAGGTGAAGGGATTAAAAATGCAGGTGAGATTTTAATTATCACAGGTGCAGGTGGAGCTTTGGGAGCTGTTTTAAAAGCAAGTGGAATAGGATCTTATTTAGGTGATGTTCTTCAAACTCTAAGTTTAGGTATTCTTGTTCCATTTATTATTGCAGCTGCTTTAAAATCTGCTCAAGGTTCATCAACAACTGCATTAGTTGTAACTTCTACTATCATTTATCCTTTACTTGCAAATTTAGGCTTAGATAGTGAACTTGGAAAAGTATTAACAGTAATGGCAATTGGTGCAGGAGCAATGACTGTAAGTCATGCAAATGATAGTTTCTTTTGGGTTGTCTCAAGATTTAGTCAAATGGATGTAGCAACTGCATATAAAGCATATACTACTGCTACTTTGCTTCAAGGTCTTGTAACTATTGCTATTGTTTATTTATTAGCTGGAATTTTACTTTAATTTATAACTTCTATAAAATATAGGTACTTTTTAAGTACCTATATCTAAATTACATAATTTATCATACTTAAAACTTATATTATTACAATATATAAATATTAATTTATAAGGATGATCTCATGATAAAAGTTTTTATAATAAATACAATGCTCTTTTTATCACTATTTTCTCAAACTATAACAGAATTTAAAAGTGAAAATATGAATATATCTGTAGAAAAAGTTGCATCAAACTTAGGCATAGTTTGGGGTATGAGTATGTTAGATAATCACAATATGATTTTGAGTTTAAAAAAAGGTCAATTTGTTATATTTAATATACAAAATAGAACTCTAAAACCTCTAAAGTCATCTTTAAAACTATTTTTGCAAGGGCAAGCTGGTTTACTAGATGTAAAGGCTTCACCATCTTTTTCAAAAGACCACACGATATTTTTTACTTATGTAAAAAATATTGATAATAAAGGTGCAACAACACTTGCTAAAGCAAAATTAATTAATGATAAACTAGAGAATATAGAAGATATTTTACTTACTCAATCTTTAAGTGATACTACAAGACATTTTGGAAGTAGAATTGCGTTTGATGATAAAGGACATATTTTCTTTGGTGTAGGTGATAGGGGAATTAGGCCAAATGGTCAAGATTTAAGCACACATGCGGGCACTATTATTAGACTTAATTTAGATGGAACAATTCCTAATGATAATCCTTTTATAAATCAAAAAAATGCTTTGCCAGAAATTTATAGTTATGGTCATCGTAATCCTCAAGGACTTTTTTTTTATAAAAAAAACAAGCAACTTTTTAGTGGAGAACATGGACCAAGAGGTGGTGATGAAATTAATATTATCAAAAAGGGTGAAAACTATGGTTGGCCAGTTATTTCATATGGAAAAGAGTATTGGAATCCTTTATTATCAGTAGGTGAGAGCACACATAAAAAAGGCATGACTCAACCAATAAAATATTTTGATCCTTCTATTGCTCCTGGGTCATTGATTATTTATGAGGGGACTAAATTTAAAGCATGGAAGGGAAATATTTTTCAAGGTGCCTTGAAACTTACACATTTAAATCGCATAGTTATTGATAAAAATAATAATGTTATAAAAGAAGAGCGCCTTTTAGAAAATCTAGATGAACGTATTAGAAACGTAATAGAAGATAAAAAAGGTAATCTTTATATTTCAACGGATAGTGGAAATATTTATAAACTTTTTTAAAAATAAAAAAGATAATGAAAGTTTTAAAATACCAATAGCTTTAAAAGCTATTGGTTTGATTTTTTAATCTATAGGTATAACAGGATTTAATCCTGCAGTTATATGTAAAAAGTGTCTGTGTTTTTCAAACTGATCAATAATATCACTTGCAACTACATCCATCTCATATCCATAAATATCATAGGCTTTATTCCCATCTTGTAAATAAACTTCTGCTCTAGCGTATTTCTTTTGTTCATGATTTGGATTAAGTATTTCAGGAAATGCATATGTTGGTGTATCATATCTACTGAATCTTACTTCATATGTAAAGTCTAAATCACCATTGTGTTCTACTGTTAAAACAGAAACACTTTTTTCTTTGTTGTTAATAACTTCTACATTCCAACCATGTCTCTCAAGCTCTTCTTCTACATTTTGCATAGCAGTAATTACATCTTCATTGATGTATCTTCGTGTTTCCTCTGGCGTTGGAAATTCAATAAGTCTTGAAAGTCTATTTTGCCAAGTTCCAGATACTTCTCCATGTCGTCCTGCATTCATATGATGTTGAAGTGAGTCATATCGAATAGATTCTAAGTGTAAGGCTTTATACAGTCCCCAACATGCAATAAGCATAATAACAGCAAAAGGTAAAGCAATAACAATAGAAGCTGCTTGTAAAGCTCCTAATCCACCAGCTATTAATAATGCTGCTGCAACAACACCTTCAAGTACTGCCCAAAATATTCTTTGCCATACAGGATTATTTTCTCTTCCTCCACTTGAAATAGTGTCAACTACCAATGAACCTGAATCAGAAGAAGTTACAAAGAAAGTAACAACTAAGATAATAGCAAGGATTGAAATAATACTAGAAAAAGGGAAGTGTTCTAAGAATTTGAATAAGGCAGTTGCAACATCTGCTGATACAGCTGAACTTAGACTAGTAAATCCTTCTTTCATAATTGAATGCAGTGCGCTATTACCAAAAACTGTCATCCAAACTAAAGTAAATCCAACAGGAACAAATAAAACACCAAGAACAAACTCTCTTATAGTTCTACCTCTTGAAACTCGTGCAATAAACATCCCAACAAAAGGTGCCCATGCAATCCACCAAGCCCAATAAAAGAATGTCCAAGATCCCATCCATTTTGTATCTAGATAAATGTATTGGTTGAAAGTCATTTGTACAATATGCGATAAATAATTTCCTATATTTTGAACTAATGCTCCAAGTAAAAAGAAGCTTGGACCTGCTAAAAACACAAATAAAACAAGTGCTAGTGCAAGATAAAGATTCAATTCCGATAATCGTTTAATTCCTCCATCAAGTCCTAAAACAACAGAAACTGTTGCCATAGTTGTAATAATAGCAATTAATATAATTTGTGTTGTAAGTCCAACAGGAATATCAAAAATATAATTAAGTCCAGCATTGACTTGTAATACTCCTAGTCCCAATGAAGTTGCAACACCAAAAACAGTTCCAAGTATTGCTATTGTATCAACTGTATGTCCTATTTTTCCATAAATTTTCTCTCCTATCATTGGATAAAGAGCTGATCTAATAGAAAGAGGTAATCCATGTCTAAAAGAAAAATACGCTAGTACTAAACCAACAACAGCATATATTGCCCAAGCATGTAATCCCCAGTGAAAAAAAGTGATTCGCATAGCTTGTTTAGCAGCTTCAATTGTCTCTTTGTCACCAACAGGAGGTGCTCCATAGTGCATAACAGGTTCTGCTACACCCCAAAACATCAGTCCAATTCCCATACCTGCACTAAAAAGCATAGCAAACCACGAAATATGACTATAGGCAGGTTTTGATTGGTCAGGCCCTAATTTAAATCTTCCAAAAGGAGATATTGCAAGAAAGATTACAAATATAGCAAAAATTCCAACACTAAGCATATAAAGCCAACCAAATTTATCTGCTATGAAATGTTTCACTCCATTAAAAGTTTCACCTGCTACTTGAGGCATTGTCATTGCAAATATCACAAGTATTGCAATAATAGCAACCGAGGGATAAAATACTGGTTTTAAAATAGTTGAGTTTTTTTCATTTTTCATTATTCTCCTTTACAAAAAAATGCATTATACCTTATCTATTTATGATATCGCTAAAATGGGGAAATTTACACAGATCAGTAATTTGTATATCTATTTTATCAATTCCTTTTTTCACCCCTTTGAGACCAAACATATTGAGTATCTTTTTTCACTTTTGAGTAAAATAATTCTCCTGAATTTCTCCATGGGTCAAGAACTATTCCATCACTAAAGTTACAATCTTTGCAGGTAACTACCAAAGTGGTGTGTTCTCTCCAATAGTCACCAATATTTGCTCCACCTATATAATAATCAAAGCTTTTTAAATCTAAACTTTTTGCATGTTTTAGCATATCATATGCAAATTGCCAGCATAAGCCTTTATCTTTTAATCCAATATTTACTAAAAAGTTTTGAAATAAAGGAGGGCTTACTAAATCATATGATTCTTTTAAAAATTGAGATTGTTTAAACATTTCATTGGAGAGAATTTTGGCTTCTTTTTTATTGACTTTATTATTTAATGAAGATAATAAAATAGCCAACTTATTATCCTTAGTTAGATTTTTTTCAACTTGAATATTAGATACGCTACAGCCTATAAATAAGATGGTTAATAGTATAGTAATTATATATTTCATGAAAAAAGTATAGCTGATTTGGCTATATTTTTTCATAAAACTTCAAAGCATACTTAAGCTTTTACATCCCAGGTATTCTAGGTATTTTCCCAAGTTTTGTATTACGACAATATACTCCCCAACCTTTTTTAAGCCAGTGACCAAATATAGGCATTGGAAGCATAAATGCTTTTTTTTCGTCCCTATAAACAAAAGCCGCTCCATTTCCTGTATCCATTACACAAAGTATATTTAAGTGTTCATGGTATCCTTTGAAGTTAGTTTTATTTTGTTCTCTTTGGTGTATATTATGTGCAGCATTTTTTGCCATAACTTCTGCTACATGACCTTGTTTTGCTCTCCAATCATAACCTTCTAGCGAAGCTACATCACCAATAGCATAAATATTACTTAGACTTCTATCCTCATTTAAAACACAAGAGTAATCATCTGTTTTAATAAAGCCAGTATCATTTGTAGGAAGGTCAGATTCTTTAATAATCTCATGTCCATCACCTGCTGGTATAAACATTATTAAATCGGCATCAAGTTTACTTTCATCTTCAAATACTACACCATCTTTTTCAAAATGGGTAATTTTTTTCCCAAAGTGTTGTTTGATTTTTAGTTTGTCAAACATAGTAGACATCATCTTAAGTGCATTTTTTCCCATGCGTTTTCCAGGTTCTTCCATAGGTGCAAAAAATGTTAATTCAAATCTATCTCTTATTCCTTTTTTCTTAAGCAAATTGTGAACATTAAAAAGTAACTCAAAGGCAGGACCTCCTCTAACAGCAGAACTATCTTTTGGATTACCTCCAAAACCCATTGCTATTTTTCCACTTTCTTTTTCTATAAGTGAGTCTAATGCATCTCTTATATCAAGTGCTTGGGTTGGTTTTCCACAAATAGAAAGAGTATGCTCTACACCTTTTGGTTTCATTTTTGATGCTCCTATTGCAATAATAAGATAATCGTAATCATCAAGAACTTTACCACTTTTTAAAGTGACACTATTATTCTGTTTTGATATTTTATAAACTCCATCAATTATAAGTTTAAAACCATGTGCCTTTTGAAGTTCATTTAAATCAATGCAAGTTTCTTTAAATGCAATTTCATGGGTTGGAATCCAAATAGAAGTTGGGTATATAAAGAAATAGTCTCTATCACTTACTAATGTAACATCATAATTCATTTTTTTAAGGTGAGATGCTGCATCAATCCCAGCAAAACCACCTCCTAGTATAAGTATTTTTTTCATTTTTTTTAATTCCATTATAATTATAATTTATATTACTATTATAAATATTAAACAATTATAAAATTTATTATAAGAAATAATTATAAGTATAAATTATATTATTTATTTAATATTAATAATAAGTTTTTTTCTATTCTTAA
The DNA here is from genome assembly GCF_004116465.1 of Arcobacter sp. F2176. Lineage (NCBI taxonomy): Bacteria > Pseudomonadati > Campylobacterota > Epsilonproteobacteria > Campylobacterales > Arcobacteraceae > Arcobacter > Arcobacter sp. F2176. The sequence goes on along the minus strand of NZ_PDJV01000022.1, from coordinate 35,196 downwards.
AGATTAAATAATTAAAAGGTGTGTAATTAAAAGGGCTTGGAGAGTTTAAAATATGAAAAAAGTTATGAATATGCCTTTGAAAATAAATTCCAAAATTACAATAAATAGTTAAATAAAAATAAAAATAAAAAGATTATAATGAGCATATGTCAATAATTATTTAAAAGGATTTTTTTATGAATGATAGTATAGCAATGTATTTCGCAAAACTTTTAGCAAAAGTTGGTATTAAAAGAATATGGGGAATCACAGGTGATTCTTTAAATGGACTAAGTGATAGTTTGGAAAAATTAGCACAGATTGAGTGGATAGGTACAAGACATGAAGAAACAGCTGCTTTTGCAGCTGGTGCTGATGCAAAAGTTAGTGGCAAGATAGCAGTTTGTGCTGGTTCCTCTGGACCTGGGAATTTACACCTTATAAATGGCCTTTTTGATTGTCAAAGAAAAGGAGTTCCTATTTTAGCAATTGCTTCTCACATCCCATCAACTGAAATAGGTAGTGGTTATTTTCAAGAAACACATCCAGAAAATTTATTCAAAGAGTGTAGTGTTTTTTGTGAGTTAGTTTCAAACCCTGAACAAATGCCCCATATCTTAGAAACTGCAATTAGACAAGCTATTTTGAAAAATGGTGTTAGTGTAATTGTCATTCCCGGTGATATTATGTTAAAACCAATGCCTCAGAGTTCAAAGTTGTTATGGAATGAACCAAATTTGCCAAAAGTACTAGCAGATGAGGGAGATATAATTGAATTAGCAAAAATTTTAAATGAAAATAAAAAAATTACTTTTATGTGTGGAGCAGGGTGTAAGGATGCACATGATGAGGTAGTTAAGTTAGCCCAACTTTTAAATGCACCAGTTGTTCATGCTCTTGGTGGGAAAGAGTATATAGAAGGCAATAACCCAAATAGCGTTGGAATGACAGGACTTATAGGATATGAATCAGGCTATTATGCTATGGAAAACTCTGATGTATTACTTATTTTGGGTTCAGCTTTCCCTTATAAATCTTTTTATCCACAAAATGCAAAAATAGTTCAAATTGATATAAAACCTGAAGCAATTGGACGACATACACAAGTTGACTTAGGTCTAGTAGGTGACATAAAATCGAGCTTGGAAATGTTAATACCAAGAATTCATAGAAAAGAAGATAACACTTTTTTAAAAAGTGCACTAAAACATTATAAAGGTACAGTTGAAAATTTTGATAAATTAGCAAGTGGAAATAGTAAGTTTGGATTAATACATCCCCAATATTTAACGAAACTTATTGATAAACATGCAAGTGATGATGCAATATTTACTTGTGATGTGGGAACACCTACTGTTTGGGCAGCAAGATATTTAACTATGAATGGAAAAAGAAAGCTTATAGGATCTTTTAATCATGGTTCAATGGCTAGTGCTCTTCCTCAAGCAATTGGAGCAAAAGTAAGTTGTCCCAATAAAGAAGTCATTGCTTTATGTGGTGATGGAGGTTTTGCTATGCTTATGGGAGATTTTTTAACTCTTCTTCAACATAAAATAAAAGCAAAAATAGTTATTTATAATAATAGTTCATTGGGCTTTGTAGCCATTGAAATGAAAGCTGGTGGATATTTGTATGATAATACAGAATTAGAAAATCCTGATTTTTCTGCAATTGCAAAAGCAGTTGGAGTGAAAGGTTTTAGAGTTGAAGAACCAGAAGAATTAGAAAGTACAATAAAAGAGTTTTTACAATATGACGGAGCAGCACTTTTGGATGTTACAACAGCAAAACAAGAGTTAACAATGCCTCCTAAAATCAGTTTTGAAAGTGCAAAAGGATTTGGAATATATATGTTACGGGCAATAATTAATGGAAAAGGTGATGAATTAATTGAAGTTGCAAAAGATAATATATTAAGATAAAATTTCTTATTTGAATAAAATTTGTAGAGGATAGTGTAAAATAATATAAACAATTAGTGGAATATTTTACACTTTATTACTTTCTAATCATATATCTACTATTATCACGAAAAATAAACAAAAGAGGTGAAATGCAAGCAACAAAATCAGTTTTTATAGCTATATCTTCGTTATTCTTTTCAATTGGTTTTTTAGCCATTGGATATGGGATGATTATGACTTTTATAGGTCTGTTTCTTAAAGAACATGGATCTTCTGATATGGTTATTGGTTTAATTAATGCTGCATTTTTCTTAGGTGCTATGGCATCTTCTATTTTTAGTCAAAAAATTATTACAAATATTGGGCATATAAGAAGTTTTGTTACTTTTGCATCTATTATGGTTATTACATTTTTACTACATTCTATGTTTTTAAATGAATTTTTTTGGGCTATTCTTCGGCTTATTTGTGGATTTGCATATTATGGATTATTGATTATATTAGAGAGTTGGTTAAATGAAAAGAGTTCAAATGAACAAAGAGGACAAATATTAGCCATATATACAACTGTTTTTTATCTTTCAAATGCTATTGGTCAGTTATTATTAAATATTGATGAAGATTTAGATCATATTATTTTTTCTATAGGTGCAGTTTTAGTACTTTTTTCTGTTGTTTTTATAGCAATGACAAAAATTAAAGAGCCTATTCTTAAACCATTTGAAAGATATAGTTTCCCAAAACTTTATAATGTGGTTCCTTTAGCTTTAACAGGAAGTTTTATAAGTGGGTTTTTAGTTGGTGGATTTTTTACAATGATTCCTTTATATATTATCAAAATTTATGATTCTAAAGAAGTATTATCTTTTTTTATGGCATTTACTATTTTAGGCGGATTAATTTCCCAATGGCCAATAGGAAAACTTTCAGATATTTATGGTAGACGAAAACTTATTTCAGTAACTGGTTTTTTTACAACTGTTGTTTCATTATTATTTATTTTTTTACCTTCCAATGATTTATTGATATATGCTTTGGGGATTTTATTAGGGGCTAGTATTTTTTGTATTTATCCTTTAAGTTTATCTCGTGCTAATGATGTTATTGATGAAAATAAAGATATAGTAGAGATTTCTAGAGCTTTACTTTTTGCATATGGAACAGGCTCTTTTATTGCACCAATTATTATAGGGCTTGGCTTTAATTATTTTGGATACCAAACATTATTTATTATTTTTGCAATTTTAGGGGTTTATTTAGCCCTTTATTCATTATCTAAAAAAAGAGTAGCGGATGATGATATGAGTGTTTTTGTGAATGTACCAGTTACTTCTAGTTCTGTTATGCCAGAAATCGATCCAAGACAAGATCAAGATTGGGTTGATGAACAACAAAAAATAGTTTAGAATAGTTTAGAGATATTTTATATGTAATTTAGATATAATCTTAACACTATCGAGGAGTTAAGTTGAGATTAATATTTATATCTATATTGATAATTATTTCTTTTGAAACTTTAAGTGCTAAAGCATTAAAAAAAGTTAGCTTACAGTTATCTTGGTTTGATCAATTTCAGTTTGCAGGATATTATATTGCAAAAGAAAAAGGTTACTATGAAAATCTAGGTTTGGATGTGGAAATAAAACCATTCAATTTTGGAATTCATGCGCCTAAAGAAGTAGATGAGGGCAAAGCTGATTTTGGAATTGGAAGAGAAACTTTAATACTAGATAGAGCAAAAGGCAAAAAAATAGTTGCTCTTTATTCTTTATTTCAATCAACACCTCTAATTTTAATAACTACAAATAAAAACATAAATAAAGTAGAAGATTTTGTAAATAAGAAAATTATGACCACAGATGATGATTCTAGTGAAGTTTCTATCAAAGCTATGATTAGTTCAAAAAAAGTAAAATTCGAACAATTGCATTTTATAAAACATACACATAATATAAATGACTTAATCAATAAAAAAACAGATATTATCTCAGCATATATTTCAAAATCACCATTTGATCTTGTTGAAAGAGGAATTCAATACAAAATATTTGATCCAAAAGATTATGGATTTGATATGTATAGTGATTTCTTGTTTACTAGTGAAGATATGATAAATAACCATTTTGCTACAGTAGCAGCTTTTAAAAAAGCATCTTTAAAAGGTTGGGAATATGCTTATTCCCATATAGAAGAGACAGCTAATTTAATATCAAAAAAATATAATTCTCAACATATTACAAAAAAAGCCCTAATCTTCGAAGGTGAAGAACTAAAAAAATTATCTTACCAAGATACAAAGATTTTAGGCGAAATAAAAGAAGATAAAGTACAAAGAATTTATGATTTGTATAATGTAATGGGTTTAATACCTAAAAAAACTGATGCCAAAAAATTTATTTATTATACAAATGATAATAAAAAGATATTTTTATCTAAAGAAGAGATTTCTTATTTAAATAAAAATAATAAATTTAAAATGTGCATTATTCCTAATATTAAACCTTATAGTTATTTTGAAAAGAATGAATTTAAGGGTTTTATAGCAGATTATTTTAAGATAATTAAAGAAAAAACTGGTATGGAATTTGAAGTAATAAAAGATGATAAATTTAAAAATTATGTTGATTTGTTCAAAAATAAAAAGTGTGATATTTTTGCTTCTTTAGAAAAAACAAAAGAGAGAGAAAAATATGCTAATTTTACAAAGCCATATGTCAATATTCCTTTTGTTCTAATTACAAAACAAAACTTTCCTTTTGTAGATAGTTTAAGTACATTAAAAAATAAAAAAATAGGAATAAATGCTAGTTATAATATAAGTAAACGAGTTAAAGAAAAATATCCTGATATACAGTTTATAGGTGTAGAAAGTTTGGATGAAGGTATTAAAAAAGTTTTAAATAATAAAATTGATGGTCATGTTGATTTATTATATACAACTTTATATAGACTGTATGATGATAATTCAAATCTAAAGATTTCTAATAAACTTGATATTGATTCAAATTTAAGAGTTGCTGTTAGAAAAGAAAATAAAATTCTATTTGAGATTATAAGTAGAGCAGTTAATGATATTGATGATGCAAAAATTGAAGCACTTATTAAGTCATGGGTGACAATAGAATATAAAAAAAGTACTGATTTTACTTACCTTTGGATAACTTTATTTATTGCAGGAGTAATATTTTTAGCTTTTATGTATAGACATAAAGTTTTAAGTGGAATGAATAAATCACTAAATGACAAAGTAAAACAAAAAACAGAAGAATTATTGAAAATAAATAGTGAACTTGAAAAAAGAATAAATGAAGAAGTAGAAAAAAATCTAAAAAAAGACCATCTTTTACAAAGACAATCAAAATTGGCTTCTATGGGAGAGATGTTAGAAAATATTGCACATCAATGGAGACAACCCCTTTCTGTGATAACTATGGGAGCTAGTGGAATAAAATTAAAAAAAGAATTAGAACTTTTAGATGATGCATTTTTAACAGATACTTTAGAATCAATTTTAAAGTCATCTTCTTATTTATCACAAACAATTGATGACTTTAAATATTTCTTTAAACCTAGTAAAGATAAAGATAAATTTTCATTGGAATCATGTTTTGAAAAAAGCTTAAATGTCTTAAGTTTAAAGTTAAATAATGAAAAGATAACAATAATTAAAAATATTGAAAAAGTAGAAATAGTAGGATATGAATCAGAATTGGTTCATGTATTTATTAATATATTAAATAATGCTAAAGATGCTTTTTGTGAAGCAAAAGTAAATAAAAGAATTATTTTTTTAGATATCTTAAAAGAAAAATCAAAAATTGTTATTAAAATAAAAGATAATGCAGGTGGAATTAACTCTTCAATTATTGATAAAATATTTGATCCATATTTTACAACAAAACATAAAAGTCAAGGTACTGGTATTGGATTATACATGAGCCATCAAATAATAACAAAGCATATGGATGGACAAATTGAAGTGTTAAATAGCAAATATGAATATGAAAATGAAAAATATAAAGGTGCTTTATTTACAATTACTTTTTATGGTGAATAATTTTAATTTTGATATAATCTTTTAATAAATTAAATGAGGAATTATATTGAATTGGTTAGAAATAGATAAAAAGCATGTTTGGCACCCTTATAATTCTCTTCCATCTAAAACAAAACTTTTACCTGTAAAAAAAACTGATAAAACTTTTATATTTTTAAGTGATGATACAAAATTAATAGATGGAATGAGTTCTTGGTGGAGTGCTATTCACGGATACAATCACCCAAAATTAAATGATGCATTAAAAAAACAAGTTGATATTATGCCTCATGTTATGTTTGGAGGTCTTGCCCATGAAAATGCAGCGATTCTGTCAAAATTATTAGTTGATTTAACAGGTCTAAATTCTGTTTTTTTATGTGACAGTGGTTCTGTTTCAGTTGAAGTTGCACTAAAAACTGCATTACTTTATCAAAAAGCAAAGGGGAAAGAAAAATTTAAATTTTTGGCTTTAAATAATGCTTATCATGGTGATACTTTAGGTGCAATGAGTGTATGTGATCAAAAGAACTCTATGCATACTGTTTATGGTTCATATTTGCCCCAACATATTTTTACACAAGAGCCTGAGTTAGGTTTTGATAGTGATTGTACAGCTTCTTTAAAACAATTAGAAGAAAAATTTGAAAAACATCATAATGAACTTGCTGGATTTATACTTGAGCCAATCGTTCAAGGGGCAGGTGGTATGAGAATATATAATCCAACTTATTTACAAAAAGCAAGAGAATTATGCACAAAATATGATATTTTACTTATAGCTGATGAGATTGCTACAGGTTTTGGACATACTGGAAAAATGTTTGCTTGTGAACATGCAAATATAAAACCAGACATTATGACTTTAGGAAAAGGTTTGACTGGTGGTTATATGACAATGGCATCAATGCTTACAACAAAAGAAGTAAGTGATACTATATCAAATAGTGAAATAGGTGTACTTATGCATGGACCAACTTTTATGGCTAATCCATTAGCTTGTAGTGTTGCTATTGCATCTATTGAATTACTTTTAGAAACTCCTTGGGAAAAAAGAGTTTCTAATATTGAAGAGATATTTTCAGAAGAATTAAAAGAGTTAAAAGATTTATCTATAGTAAAAGATGTGAGAAATATAGGAGTAATTGGAATAATTGAACTACATGATGATAGTTGTGCTCAAGAGATACAAGATTATTGTGTGAAAAATGGAGTTTGGATAAGACCTTTTGGTAAACTTATTTATTCTATAGTTGCTTATACAATAGAAGATGATGATTTAAGAAAAGTTGCTAAAACTATGGTTGAATCAATAAAAAGTATAAAGAGATAAGATGAATAAAAATGGATTTAAAAAACTTATAACAAATTTGCCAAAAAATCCTGGTGTAATGGGTAGAGATAGATTTTTTAATAGTGCCGTTTTAATACCTTTTGTAAAAATAAAAGGTCAGTATTTTATACTTTTTCAAAAAAGAGCTATGGGAATAAAACAAGGTGGAGATATTTGTTTTCCTGGTGGAGGATATGAAGAAGGTATAGATAAAAATTTTAAACAAACAGCACTTAGAGAAACAGAAGAAGAATTAGGTATTTCTAGAAAAGATATAAAAATAATTGGTCAACTTGATACTATGGTAGCTTCTTTTGGAACTATAATTGAGCCTTTTATTGGAATTATAAAGAAAAAAGCTATAAAAAATATGAATATAGATAAAAATGAAGTTGAAAATACTTATTTAATTCCATTGGATTATTTTAAACAAAATGAACCAGAAATTTATAATCTAAGAACAGAAGTAAAACCTTATCACATAGATGAAAATGGAAATAAAGAGGTTTATTTCCCCGTTGATGAATTAGGACTTCCTGAAGCCTATCAAAAACCTTGGGGAAATAAAAAACACAAAGTTTATGTTTATAAATATAAGAAAAAAGTTATTTGGGGTTTAACAGCTGTTATTTTAAATGACCTATTAAGAAGATATTAATCTTCTAAATAGTCATTACTGACCACTTCTCACTTTTTAAAGCTTTTGTTAGTAACTCACCTGTATGTTCTATTTTTATATTTAGTTTTTCCAATTCTTTTATAGCTTTATAATCTTCAACACACACTATACAAGCACTCATTTTTACACCTGTTTTTTGGATTTCTAGTAGTTTTTTTTGAATTTTTTTATCTTTTTTTACAAGTTTTATTGAAGGTCCCCATAGCATTAAATGAGCTTTCTTCCAATATTTTCTTTCTAATATTACAGAAGAATAAAGCAAAGGAAATTTATTTGCAACTTCTTTATCTTGATTTGACCAGACTATTAATAAGTTTGATTTAGACATTTTATAACCTTTTTCTTGATATTTTTTATTACATTTGTTATTATAATAAAATATTAATACACAAAAAGTAAATATTTAGAGAATATAATAAAAATAAATAAAGAAGGATAAAAAATGTTTGTAAAACTATATAATCAAATCTTTGGAGTTTTTGAAAATATTCAATCACTGTTTTTACTTTTAGCTAGATTAGTTCTTGCTTATGGTTTCTATGATCCTGCAATGAAAAAGTGGGCAGATATTGGTAGTATAGCACAATGGTTTGAATCAATTGGAATCCCTTTCCCTATTATAAATGCATATATGGCTGCAACAACTGAAATTTTAGGTGTTGTTTTATTAACTCTTGGGCTATTTACTAGACTAATATCTATTCCTTTAATGGTTGTAATGGTAGTTGCTATTTTTACAGTACATCTAGGAAATGGTTTTGGAGCTGGAGATAATGGATTTGAAGTACCTTTATACTACTTATTATTTTTAGGAATTTTTCTTACCCATGGAGCTGGAAAAATATCACTTGATAATTTTATATTTAAAAAATAAATAGATATAAATTATCAAAATCATCATTTTGATTTTAGTATTCCATGCCAAAGAAATTTTGATAGGAGAACTCCTATCAAATCTAAACTTAAATTTTAAGTTCACTATCTAATCTAGCTTGAAAAAATATTGCAAATTGTGAAAGTAATAATTCTCAACTCTACATTGGCATATTCATTTTTCAAAAATTAAATAAGCTCCAGTGTTAAAGATAACCTAACGTTTTATAAATGTGTGAAGAAAAAATATTTTATCTTGACAAAAAAAATAAAACCTTATATAATTGTGTACAATTTAATTGTACACAATTAAAATTAAAAAATAAATAAAGGATTTACATGTCAATTTACGATTTCAGAGTGAAAGACTCTTACGGAAATGTTGTCAATTTAGATAAATATAAAGGGAAAGTTTTATTAATTATTAATTCTGCAACTGAGTGTGGATTTACTTCTCAATATGAAGGGTTACAACTATTATATGAAAAATTAAAAGGTGAAAAATTTGAAATAATTGATTTTCCTTGCAATCAGTTTGGTAATCAAGCGCCAGGAACCAATGCAGAAATAGCAAGCTTTTGTAATTCAAGATTTGGAATTCAATTTCCAATTTTTGGGAAAATTGATGTTAATGGTAATAATGCTGAACCTCTATTTTCATACTTAGTTGGACAAAAAGGATTTGAAGGATTTGATGCAAAACATCCCCTATCAAAGGGATTGGATGAAATGCTAGCCAAAGTTGATCCTAACTATAAAAATGATCCATCTATCAAATGGAATTTTACAAAGTTTTTAATTGATAAAAATGGAAATGTTGTAACACGATTCGAACCAACTGTTGACATTGAAGTCATTGAAGAACAAATCAATGCACTCCTATAAGTCTTGTCTTATTAATGCAAATCTTGATACACTTCATTGTATAAAATATATTGTAAACAAGGATTTGTATGCTAGAAGAAAACAAAGATGAAATTTTAAAACTTGAAAATCAACTATGTTTTCCTTTGTATGCTTGTTCAAAAGAAGTTGTAAGAATTTATAAGCCTTTTTTGGACAAGCTTGATTTAACTTATACTCAATATCTTACAATGATGGTTATGTGGGAACACAAAGAAATAAATAGCAAATTATTGGGTAAATATTTGTATTTGGATTCTGGAACATTAACTCCTTTATTGAAAAAACTAGAGTCTAAAGGATATATTACTAGGACACGTGCACAAGAAGATGAACGTAATTTAGTTGTACGACTTACTTTAGAAGGTGAAAAGCTAAAAGATAATGCCATTAAAGTTCCAGAGGAACTAGGGCGTTCTTTACAGATGGATAAAGACGATGTAGAAAATCTTTATGCATTGTTGTATAAAGTATTAGGGAAAATTAGTGAAGCAAATAATAAGGTTAAATAGAATATTTTCTACTATAGTTTGAATTGCTCCATTAAAATTCTTTTAACTTTTTCGTAATAACATTACTGTAGAAAAAGTAGATATCAATATACCTATAATTACCCAATAAGCTAAAACTTGTGATGACACAACAAACATAAGTATTGCAATAGAAGCAGGAGTTAAGTAAGTATAAGCCATAATTTTCTTAGGTCCTAAAATCACTGTACACTTTTGATATAAATATGCAGTAACCAAAGTTGCAGGTATACTAATATAACCTAAGGAAACAAAATCATTTGTATTGATTCTATTCCATTGTAAAGGTATATTGAATATAATTAAAGCAATTGACATCCAAATGCAACCACCAACTAATGTCATAAAAACTAAAACAACTAACTTATCATCTTTTTCATAAAAATATTTTGCACAAATAGAATACATTGATATAAATAAAATAGATATAAAAAAAAATATATCTCCTTTATTTAAAGTACGTGACAAAAAAAGTTGTAAGCTTGCTTTAAAAATAACAATACAAGTTCCAATAATTCCAAAAAGATATACTAAATATTGTTTTTTTGGGATTTTTTGTTTGAAAAATATCATTGATAATATTGCAGTAATTAAAGGTACAAGGGTAAATATTGCTCCAGTGTTTAAAGCAGTTGTATATTCTAAAGAGATGAACATTCCTATTAAAAATGATGTATAAAAAAAACTTATTATAAATGCTCTTTTAAAAGTTGAAATAAGTTTTATTCTATACTCTTTTTTTAAAAATATAAAAGGAAGCAAAGTTACAGTTGCTATTAAAAATCTTAATAAATTAATCGAAATAGGATTAATTACTCCTGATAATTTTTGAGATACTATAAATGATCCTCCTGATATAAACGTTGCAAATAAAATTAAAATATGTGCATATAATGTTTTTGACATAAAATATCCTTTTTTGATATAGATTATCAAAATTATTTATCTTTGTCATATACATATGTTGATTTTTAAATAAATTTGTAATATCCTTTCTAAAATATTAAAGATTATTTATGAACACAAGTACAGAAGAAATATTTAACTCACTTAAAAAGACTTTAGATTCTTATTATCCACTTTCAGAAAAAACATGGAAAGATTTTAGAAATATATGCACAATAAAAGAAATAAAAAAAAATGCATATGCATTTGAACTTTATGATAATGTAGATGCTTTTTCTTATGTATATGAAGGTTTATTTAGAACATTTTCATTTAATGAAAAAGCAGAAGAATATACAAAAAAATTTTTCTGGGAAACTAAATTTTATGGACCAATGGTTGCACTATTATATAAAAAACCTATAAATGCAGTAGTTCAAGCAATTGAAGATTCAATAGTTATAGATATTAAACATGACAAATATAGAAAACTTTTAGAAACATATGATGATTTAAAATTTTTTCATATTTTTTATTTAGAAAAACATTGGGTATTAGAAAGAGATGATATAGGCTCTTCTCTTGTTCTTGATAATGCTAAAAAAAGATATGAAAAATTCAATGAAGAATTTAAAAATATCATAAAAAGAATTCCTAAGCACTATATAGCATCATACTTGGGTATTTCACCTACTCATTTGAGTCGTATTAGAAGAGAATTAAAAAAGAAGGGTAATATAGAATAATATTAATTATGATAAATCTCAAGATATTTACTATATTTTATAAAAAAAGAAGATTTAAATTAAGTTTAATTAATAAAGTTTTAACATCTCAAATTGAAAATACCAAATACCAATTGATACAAAATATCCAATTAAAATAGTCCATGCATATTTCATATGACTACTAAAAGTATAAACACCTTTTAGTTTTCCCATAACACCTACACCAGCAGCACTACCAAATGAGATTAAAGAACCACCAATACCTGCTGTTAATGTAACTAATAGCCAGTTTGAAATATCCATATTTGGATTTGCTTTTAAAATAGCAGACATTACTGGAACATTATCTACAATTGCTGATAAGAACCCAACTGCAATATTTGATAAAGTTGGTCCTAAATTATTTGGATGATATACTACTGAAGCAAGAGTTAGCCAACCTACAAAATATAAAGCTCCAACTGCTGCTAAAATACCAAAGAAAAACATCAATGCATTATTTCCAATTTTTGACATCGAATAAAAAATATCAAAGTGTTCACTTCCATATTTTTTTCTTAATTTAAATGAATAGAATTTTAATAACATTAAACCAAACATCATACCCCACATAGCTGGGAAGTCTAAGAATTGATGAGAAATTACTGCCATGACAATTGTAACAACACCTAAGAAAATGATAGTTTTTGCACCGTCTTTCATTTGAGGAACTTCAACTTTTGAATCAAACTCTGGTTTTGTTTTTGGAACAACAAGAGATAATAAAAAAGCAGTTGCTAAATATCCTAATATTGAGGCAGGGAATAGATATAAAAAGTCCATAAATTGACCCTTACCTGAAGTCCAAACCATCAAAGTTGTAATATCACCAAATGGAAACCATGCACCACCCGCATTAGCTGCAACTACGATATTAATTGCACCTGGAACTAAAAACTCTTTTTTCTCTTTTTCAATTGTAATTAAAACAGTTGAAAGAATAAGTGCTGTTGTTAAGTTATCTGCAATTGGTGAGATAAAGAAAGATAAAAATCCAGTAAGCCAAAATAGTTTTCTATAACTATACCCTTTTGAAACTAGATTGTATTTTAGTCTATCAAAAACACCCATAGGAATAAGTGATTCGATATATGTCATAGAAAGAAATAAGAAGATCTTTCAAAATTTATGAGATATAAATTATCAAAATTAGTTCATTTTTGATATAATTTTTTATTACAGCTTTAAATAAAAGCTGTGCAAAATTTATTTAAAAAGTAGAAAAATGAATAAAATACTAATAGACAATAAAGAAATATATCCTTCAAAAGTAGTATGTATAGGTAGAAATTATGTGGAACACATAAAAGAGTTAAATAATGAGACTCCTGAAGAACCAGTTTTTTTCTTCAAACCAAATTCTTCAATAAGTAGTGAATTAGTATTTCCAAAAGGAAATACTAGTTGCCACTATGAAGCAGAAATATCATTTCTAATTGAAGAGAACAAAATCTCAGCTGTTGCTTTTGGTTTAGATTTAACTTTAAGAGAAGTTCAATCAAAGCTTAAACAAAAAGGTTTACCTTGGGAAAGAGCAAAAGCTTTTAATGGAGCAGCGGTTTTTTCTAATTTTGTTAGTTTTAACGAAGACATCTCAGAACTTGCACTTGAGTTATATATAAATGGGGAACTCAAACAAAAAGGTGATGTATCTATGATGATATATAAACCAAATGAAATAATAAAAAATTTAAACACTTTTTCATCTTTTGAAGATGGAGATATACTTATGAGTGGAACTCCTAGTGGTGTAGGGAAATTTGAAGTAAATGATATCTTTGAAGGTAAGCTTTTATATAAAAATGAAGTGTTAATAAATGTAAAGTTTGATGTTAAAGAATCTTCAAAAATTTAACTTTTATTAAGAGCAAAAACTATATTTATAATTTATTAAAGAACTTTTTTTCTTTAGATAGAATTTCAGAAATTATAAATTATAGGATATAAAATGTCATTTAATAAATTAACTGAAGAAGAAATAAGAGTAATAGAAAATAAAGGAACAGAGAGACCTTTTTCTGGTAAATATAATGATTTTTATTCGGATGGTATTTATAAATGTAAAAAATGTGATACAAAGTTGTATTCATCTGATAGTAAATTTAACTCAAGTTGTGGTTGGCCAAGTTTTGATGATGATTTTGGAACTGTAAAAAGAGTTCAAGATAGTGATGGAAGAAGAACAGAAATTGTTTGTGCAAACTGTGGTGCTCATTTAGGTCATGTATTTGAAGGTGAAGGTTTTACATCAAAAAATACAAGACATTGTGTAAATTCTATTTCATTAAATTTTGATTATATAAATAAAACAAACGAAGACCAAGCAATATGTTATTTTGCAGCAGGTTGTTTTTGGGGTGTAGAATATCATTTTGAACACTTAAAAGGTGTTTATAGTGCAGTTTCTGGATATATGGGTGGAGATACACTTCATCCTGATTACCAAAGTGTTTGTACTGGTACAACGGGACATTTAGAAACAGTAAAAATAGAGTATGATAAGAAAGTAGTCACTTTTGAACAGTTAGTCAAATACTTTTTTGAAATTCATGATTTCACTCAAGCCAATGGTCAAGGTCCTGACATAGGTAGTCAATATTTATCTGCAATATTTTATAAAAATGATGAGCAAAGAGAAAAATCTTTGGAAATAATAGATGAGTTAGAAAGTAAAGGGTACAAAGTGGCTACTGCATTATACGAAGCATCAACTTTTTATGAAGCAGAAGAATATCATCAAAATTATTATGACAGACACCAAAAGGTGCCATATTGTCATACTTATAAGAAAATATTTTAGTTATTTACACCTAAAATATAATAAATTGGTCTTTCACTTATTTGTTGAACTTTTACCCCATATTTGTCAGCCCAATGTGAAACTTCATTATGAAATTCTTTTAGAATTTCATCTGAATCATTTTCATCACACTTAATTTTTAAGTATTCTGTTTTATTTGAAAACCCTACATAAGCATTCATTTTTTTTAAATGGTCATTTAAACTAATAATATGTTTTGCAAACTTTTCAAAATCTTTTGTATTTTTTATCATAACTTCTGCTTGCTTTAGTGCACTTTCACTTTTTGAATAACCTAATTGTGATAGAACAACTTCAGGTGACATTTCTATTTGCATAGTAATCCTTTGTTAATATTTTGAATAGTAAATATATCAAAAATGAATTGAAATGTTGGTTAATATTTTATTGTATTATCTAATGGCTAATATATAATTAAGTTATTATTTCTATTATTTTTTGTAATATTGTCTCAACACAAGGGATATCATGCAAAAGCAAAATAATTATATTTTTGAAATTATATTTTTACCAATAATAATTATAATTTTTCTCATCACAAGTATTACTATTTATAATATACATATTACTAAGAAACAGTTAGAAAATCAAATAAAAAATAAAAAAGCCGAGTTTTTTGAAGAAAAGAAAAATCTGATATATAACAAAGTTCATAATATAAATAATATAATAAAAATAGATAACAATAAAGTTAATAAAAAAGTTAAAAGCCAATTAGAAGAAAAAATTATAATTGCATTAAGAGTTGCTAAAAATACATATAAAAAGAATAAAAGTTTATCAAAAAAGAGTTTAATAAATGTACTAAAAAGTAGGCTTTCAATTTTAACATATAACAAAGATAAGAGTTATTATTTTATTTTTGATAAAGCAGGAACTATCCTTGCCCATCCTGAAAAAGACTTAATTGGAAAAAACTTAAATGATTATTTTGATACAGATAATAAAAAAATAGGCTTAAAATTATTTAATAGTTTATCAAATAATGAAAAAATTGGATTTACTCAATATTATTTTAAAAAGCCAAATCTTAGGGATAATGTATTTTTAAAAGCAGTTGCTGTCATATATTTTAAACCATTAGATATATATATAGGAACATTAGTATATCCTCGTGATATTTTAAATGAAGAAAAAATAGATTTAATTAATAAAATAGAATTAAAAGATCAAGTATTTTATTTAACAGTAGTTTCAAACTTAGAAAATCTTGTATACACAAATGCAAAATATGAAATAATAAATAAAATATTAGTAATAAAACTAGATAAAAATACAAAAGATATAATATATTTAAATTATAAATATAAAAAAAAGGGAAGATTAGACTTTAGATATAATGTTATTAATTCATTTGAATATAATTATATATTTAATTATGAAACATTTGTTTATGGCACTGCTTATGGAATAATATTTTGTGCATTTTTATATTATTTAATAATATTCTTTTCCACTCGCATAAAGTATTTTTTATATTATTCTTTAATGCAATTATTTGTTTTATTGAGCCTAATAGCTTTTGTTTATTTAAGTTACAAATCTTTTCCAACTGTTTTAGAACAAGCAATTACTGATATTTTTGAAACCAGTGCCTTTTTATTTACTCTTCTTTTTGCAAAAGACATATTAAATGCAAAAAAACAAATGCCTATTTTCAATATTATTTTCATCATTTTTATTGTTTTAAATGTACTTGATCTTTTTGCTATACTTATATATAAAGAGTCCGTATTGTATGAATATATGCATTTTTATGTTTGTTTTTTTATTCCCATTGTAGCAGGTATTATTTCACTCTATAAAGGTAATTATATCTCTTCTTTTTATATTTTAGGTTGGTCTTTTGTCTTTCTTTTTTTAGTGTTAAATTCTTATCAATTGATTTCTATAAGTCCAATTTATACTATTCATCTAGTTACACCCATAGAATCATTAATATTTAGTTTTGCACTTGGATATACTTTAAAAAAGATTATTGAAGACAAAAATAAAAAAGAAAAACTTTTAATTCATAATAATAAACTCTCTTCCATGGGAGAAATGATTAATAATATTGCACATCAATGGAGACAACCTCTTGCTCATTTAGGATTTATTAATATGAATTTACAATTATCTATTAAAAATGATTATATCGATACAAAATATTTAAAAGAAAAAATAGAAGAATCAAAAATACAATTAAATTTTATGTCAAAAACTATTGATAATTTTAGAGATTTTTACAAAATAAATAAAGAGAAAAATCTATTTTTTATCAGTCATTCAATAAATAATGTAATGGACATAATGAAACCATTATTGCAAGAGAATAAAATAGAATATGAATTTATTATAAAAAATGACAAACAAATATTAGCCTATGAAAATGAATATGCTCAAGTAATACTAAATATTATAACAAATGCAAAAGATGTTTTAATATCAAGAAAAATCCAAAACCCAAAAATCAAAATAATTCTCAAAATTGAAAATGAATCAATAATAACAACAATAGAGGATAATGCGGGAGGGATAGAAGAAAAATACCTAGAATGTTTATTTGACCCATATTTTACAACAAAACAAAAAGGAAGTGGTATAGGACTTTATATGTCAAAAATGATAATCGAATCTCATTTTAAGGGCAAGATAGAAGTATTTAATCATAATAATGGAGCAAATTTTCATATAACAATTTAAAATTAAACAATTTAAACAATAATTAAGATAATCATTATCAATATTATGTTAATATCCTCAAATGGAAAAAAAGAAAAGTCTATTATCAATATTTATACTTGTTATTTGTACTCATATTTATTTATTTGCCCAATTACATACAGAGGAAAATAAAATTATAGCACCAAAACCTACAAATTCTGCTACGCAAATAAAATTAAACAAGATAGTAATAAAAAAACAAGAAGTTAAAAAAGTTGAAGTCAAAAAAGAAGTTAAGAAAAAAGAAGTCGTAAGAAAAAAGCTTCACAAAACAAAAAGTAAAAATATTATCAAACACACAAAGAAAAAGAAGTTTATTAAAAAAGAAAAACCAATAAAAAAACTTGTTCATAAAAAAGAACCTGAAAAAACTTTTAAAGAAAAGATTGTTGAACATAAAGTTCAACAAAAAACTAAAAATAAAACTATAAACATTGATTTAGATAAATTAAAAGCTATAGAGAATGAATATTTATTAAAATTAAAAGAATTAATAGAAAAAAATAAAATATATCCAAATAGTGCAAAAAGACTTAATCAAACAGGAAAAGTATACTTAAACTTTACCATTGCAAAAAATGGAGATATTGTAAATATCAAAATAATGGAAAAGTCAAAATACAAAAGATTAAACAATGCAGCAATGGAAATTATAAACAAAATAAAACATTTTGAACCAATTCCTCAAGAACTAAATAAAAGTTCTTGGAATATTACAGTTCCAGTTTTATATCAAATTATTAGGAGTTAAAATACATGGGTATTGATTTAATGAGTTACATTGATAGAGGTGGAGTTATAGTATACATTCTAATTTTTTTAAATATTATTGGATTTACAATAATGTTTTGGAAATTAGTAGTTATTCTATCTTCAAGAGCTGGAAAAGAAAAAATTGTACAAGATATATTAGCTTTTGTAAAAACTACAAACAGCTCATTTGAGAAAGAGTCTGTTGAAAATGTAATAAATAGAAGAATAAGAAAATTAGAGTTTGGATTAAATACTGTAAAAATAATTGCATCAATTGCTCCTCTTTTAGGTCTTTTAGGAACAGTTATTGGGGTTTTAAACTCATTTGACTCTATTACTAAAAGTGGTTTGGGTGATCCATCTGTTTTCTCAAGTGGTATATCAGTAGCTCTTATTACAACAGTTGCAGGTTTAATTGTGGCTATTCCACATTATATTGGGTACAACTATATTATTGGAATATTAGATGATATTGAACTAAAAATTCAAAAAGAGGTTCTAAAAAGAATATGAAAAAAAGAGAGATTTTAACTCCTGATATTACGCCTCTTATTGATGTTGTTTTTATTCTTTTAATATTCTTTATTGTATCTTCTGTTTTTAAAAAAGATGAATTAGCCTTAGTTTTAAATCTGCCAACCTCAAGTGCAAAAGAGATAGAACTAAAACAAAAAGAAATTATAATTGAACTTGATAGAGGAAAATTAGCAATTTACGGAAAAGAAGTTTCAATATCTAATCTTGAAGAAGAGATAAGTAAAATAAAAGACAAGCAAAGAAATATTATCTTTAGAATAGACAAAGAAGTAAAATATGAAAGAGTTATTAAGATTTTAGATTTACTTCAAAAACATGAGCTATTTAATATTTCACTATTAACTGATAAAAAAGGTAAATAAAGATATTTCTTTATTTACCTTTTATAATAAAGCCTCTATCCAAGAAATAACTTGAACTAAACTTTTTTCATCTTTATTTGAAATAAAAACTGAGGGTTTATTTTTTCTATTATTTTCCACATCACTTTTCATAGATACTAAATCAACTCCAACATAAACAGCTAAGTCAGTTTTATTTACTACAAGTAAATCAGAAAAAAGTAATCCTGCACCTTTTTTACGAGGAATATCAGCCCCTTGTGCCACATCTATTACATACATATAATAATCAATCAACTCATAAGAAAAAGTTGCACTTAAATTATCTCCTCCACTTTCCACAAATGTTATATCTGGATTAAACTTTTTTTCAAGTTCTCGTACAGCTTTTTGATTCATAGAAATATCATCACGAATGGCAGTATGAGGACAACCACCTGTTTCAACACCTGTGATTCTATTCTCATCTAAATCAAGTGTTCTTTTTAAATAGTTTGCATCTTCTGTTGTATATATATCATTTGTCACGATTGCTAGTGAATATTTATCTTTTAGTATGTTTGTAAGACTTTCTATTAGTGAAGTCTTCCCACTTCCTACTGGTCCTGCTATTCCTATTTTTAAACTCATTTCTTATTTTCCTTTACGTTATAAACATCTTTGGTTCTAAATTCTTGTGAGAAAAAATGACTTCTTCAAAAAGAGGATTAAAGTTTGTAATCTTTTTATCAATATCTTCAAAAAGAATATTCTCTAATATTTCATCAAATTCAAAAAGCATTTTTTGTATTTGAGAGGGTTTTATTCTGGATATTTTAAGTGTCGTTGCTGCTATATTTATAAGATTTTTTTTAGTCCACATTACAATAAAATCTTCCATACAAATATCCAAGTCAAAAGATAGAGCACTTAAAACTATGATTTCATTTGCTTCACAAGTTTTATTATCTATATTTAAAAAATAGTTTTTTACTATATCTTTTGTGGGCAAACTTTTAATTTGGGCAAAATAGTTTTCACCAATATCTTTTGAAGCTTTTGCATATTCATAAGTCAAATATGAACCATACTCATTATCAAGTTTTTTTATTAGATTTAATTTATCATTTTCTAAAGCTTTATAGACTTTTTTGATATAAACAAACTCCATCTTTGAATATTGATCTATGATTAAGTTTTTTAAATAAATTTTCAAACTCTTTTCATCATAAACCACTTCTTTTACAATATGAGGCTCTAAACCAAAAGAGTGCACAAACATACCAGAGGGAAAAGTTCCATCAAGTATTTGCAAAAATCTACTTAAAGATTTAAGATTAGTGCGAGTGATGTGCTTTACCATTTGGTTTAAAGTACCCTTTTGTTTTTTCTACATTAATATTCTCATTTGTATAACAATCTTTTATAATATCACCTATAGAAATATCATCTAAGAGTGTAATTTTATAATCTTCTATCATTATGGGTTGATGTCTGTTTCCTATTTCATATGCTGTTTTTGCAAAAACTAAAGCATCTGAGAACTCTAAAACAAAAACCTCATCAACACTTCGTTTTACTTTGATAGCATAACCATCTTCACATATTAAAATATCATTTTCATGTAAATGAGTAAACTTTACTTTTACTACAAAATTTATACCACTTTTACTAACCCCTGTTAAATTTGGTTTTTGCATATCAAACCAAGATAGCTCAACCTCATCAGTTGCATCAATATCCTTACTTATCTTTGCAACTTTTTTTATCATGCAATTTTCCAAACTTTCCTCCTAGAACATAAAATATTTTTTTGCCATTGGTACTACTGAAACATAGTTTGATTCTATTAACTCTCCATTTACTGTTACATCATAAGTTTCTGGATTAACTTCAATATCTCCAATAAAATCATTTAATTTCATATCTTTTTTACCAATATTTCTTGTATTTTTCACTGCTAACATAGATTTGTCAATTTCTAACTTTTCTCTAATGCCACTATCTAAAGCTACTTTAGAAGTAAAAATAACACTTGTTTTTGCAGTTGCTTTTCCCAAACTTCCAAACATAGGTCTATACATATTTGGTTCTGGTGTTGGAATTGAAGCATTTGAATCACCCATCATACTAAGTGCTATAAATCCACCTTTGATGATAATTTCAGGTTTCACTCCAAAAAATGCTCTATTCCATAAAACTAAGTCAGCCATTTTACCAACTTCAATACTTCCCACATACTCATCTATTCCACAAGCAATTGCTGGATTTATTGTATATTTTGCGATGTATCTTTTAATTCTATTATTATCACTTAACTCATCATCTCCAAGTAAAGCACCTCTTTGTTTTTTCATAGAATCAGCCACTTGCCAAGTTCTTGTAAGTACTTCCCCTACTCTTCCCATAGCTTGTGAATCGCTACTTGTGATACTAATAGCTCCCAAGTCATGTAACACATCTTCAGCTGCAATTGTCTTGCCTCTAATACGACTCTCTGCAAAACTTACATCTTCTGGAATCTTTGGACTTAAATGGTGACAAACCATAAGCATATCAAGATGTTCTTCTATTGTATTTTTTGTATATGGTAGAGTTGGATTAGTACTTGATGGTAAGACATTTGCTAAACCAGCCACTTTCATAATATCAGGGGCATGTCCCCCACCTGCTCCTTCACTATGAAAGGTATGTATTGTTCTATCTTTAAAAGAATCAACAGTATTATCTACAAATCCTGATTCATTTAATGTATCTGTATGAATAGCAACTTGCACATCATACTCATCTGCAACACTTAAACAAGTATCAATAGCCTTTGGAGTACTTCCCCAATCCTCATGCAGTTTTAGTCCCATAGCTCCAGCTTTTATTTGAACCTCTAAAGCCTCTTTACAAGAACTATTTCCTTTTCCCATAAAACCAAAGTTAAGTGGTAAGTTATCAACACTTTGTATCATCTTACCTATATTCCACTCCCCTGGAGTACAAGTTGTGGCATTTGTTCCTGTATTTGGGCCAGTTCCCCCACCTACCATAGTAGTAACTCCACTAGCTAGTGCAACATCAATTTGACCAGGGCTTATAAAATGAATATGAGAATCTATACCACCAGCAGTTATGATTTTACCCTCAGCAGACAATATTTCTGTATTTGCACCTATTTCTAAACCTTCTGTAATACCATCACAAAGGTTTGGATTTCCAGATTTTCCAATAGCCGATATTATTCCATCTTTGATACCTATATCAGCTTTGTAAATACCTGTATAATCAATAATAACAGCATTTGTAATAATCAAATCAGCAACATCTACAGCAGTTGGACTTTGTGCCATACCATCTCTTACTGTTTTACCACCACCAAACTTACTCTCTTCTCCATAAGTTGTATAATCTTTTTCTATCTTAGCTATTAAAGATGTATCAGCGAGTCTAAATCTATCACCAGTCGTTGGTCCATACATTGAAGCATATTTTTCTTTTGATATTTTCATCTTATACTCCTAGGAACTTTTCTAAATTTTTCATGGCATTTTCTTTTGTTGGAACATCATCTAAAAATCCCTCAACCAAACCATTAAATCCACTCATATATCTTTTTCCACTAAAATCTATTAGATTTATCTCTTTTATTGAACCTGGCTCAAATCGTACTGAAGTTCCTGCTGGAACATCAAGTCTTTTTCCATAAGCTTTTACTCTATCAAAGGCAAGTTCCTTATTAACTTCAAAAAAGTGATAGTGTGATCCAATTTGCACTGGTCTATCGCCCTTGTTTTCTACTTGTATTGTGGCAATTTTTTTATTTTCATTTAGAGCTATTTCACCTTCACTTACAAAATATTCACCCGGTTCTATTTTTGCTTTTTTACTTGTAGTAATAGGATTGTGAACTGTAACGAGTTTTGTACCATCATCAAAGGTAGCTTCTATTTGAACCATATGCATCATAGAGGCAATTCCATCCATAACATCATCTTCACCTAAAACCTTTGTAGCATCAACCATAAGTTGTGCTACAGTTTTACCTTCCCTTGCACCTTCAAGAATATATGAACTCAAAATTGCAACAGCTTCTGGATAGTTTAGCTTTAAACCTTTTTCTTTTCGCTCAAGTGCCAATTTTGAAGCTGTATAAATCATCAATCTTTCTTGTTCACGATTTGTTAGAAACATCTCTTACCTCCAGTTAATTTATTGTTTTCCTAGACTAAATTTCTTTTTATTTAAATCATTTCTATAAAGTTCCCAGATATACATAACTTTTGATTTAAGCTCTGACATACTGTTTGAACTAATTACTCCAATAATAATTCTTTTATTATGACTAAAAGAAAAAGATTCAAAGCCATTTTGCTGTATATTTTTTATTAGATTGTCATTTTCTTTTATTTTAATATATATTTTTGCAAAAATAAAATTATCACTGCTTTTTCTATAAATATAATCTTTAAGCTCATCACCACACACATCAAACTTTTCTATGTATTCAAGTTTACTCTCACATGAAAAACTGTTTTTTATTAACATCTTTGAGAAAACAAAGTCCTCGAAACTTCTTCCACGACTTAATATATCTGAATAAAAAAATGTTGAACTATCATCACACTTTAAATTAAAAAACTGAATATATTTTGAGTCTTTGTATAAAATAAGTTCATCATTTAGAAACTCTAGGTTTGAACTATTTTCTAATCTTATATCTATTTTGTTTATTCCATACTCTTTTTTAGATGGATAGATTTTTGTAGCTGATTCAGTTGTTAGAATTAGGTTTGAGTTATCAAGTTTAAATGATGTTCTTATTTTATCTTTGGGAAATATTCCCTCTCCAATATTTAAGAGCTTTATATAATTCTCTTCATTTTGAAAATAGTAGTATCTTGAGGGAAGTTCTAATTTATCTAAAGAAAACTTATTATTTTCAAACTTAAATTTTATATTCATTTTTTTCCTAAAATTGTGCTTTAATTCATAATATTTTATCACAAAAATAGAGATTACTTTTTCTTTAGCTGTATAAATTATATATAGATTTAGGCTCTTGACTTTTGAAAAAACAACACTAAAGCAACACTTCTTAAATATGAATTTAAAGGTGGCGACTGTCCCTTTTTTCTTCAAAAATTAGAATAATTTTGTTATAATAACACAGGTTATCATAACAAAGGTTTTTATAATGAAATTTTACAATAGAGAAAAAGAGCTTGAAGTTCTAAAAAAAGCAGATATATTAAAATCTCAAAAATCAATAATGACAATGTTAATAGGTAGAAGAAGAGTTGGAAAAACAACTCTTGTTTTACAAAATTATTCAAATGAAAAGGTTTTATATTTTTTTGTTTCTAAAAAAAATGAACAACTGCTTTGTGAAGAGTTCTGTAACGAAATAGTTGATAAGTTAGAAGTTAAGATTTTTGGAAAAGTTACAAAATTTGAAGAACTTTTTGAATATATTTTAGAGCTTGGAAAAACAAAATCATTTACACTTATAATTGATGAATTTCAAGAGTTTTTTAGAATAAATGAATCAATTTATTCATCTATGCAAAAACTTTGGGATTTAAATAAAGATAAAACAAATATTCATCTTATAACTTGTGGTTCTGTTTATTCACTAATGAAAAAAATCTATGAAGATAATAAAGAGCCACTTTTTGGAAGATGTGATTTTAAAGTAGATTTAAAACCTTTGAAAGTTAGTGTATTAAAAGAGATTTTAAAAGACTACAACTCATATTCAAATGAAAACTTACTAGATTTTTTCCTTTTAACAGGTGGAGTTGCAAAATATATTGAACTATTTATTTTAAATAGTAGTTTTGATTTAAAATCAATGATAGATACAATAATTGACCCAAACTCAATGTTTTTAGAAGAGGGTAAAAATAGACTTATAGAAGAGTTTGGAAAAGAATAGGAACATATTTTTCAATTCTTGCACTTATCTCTGATTCAAAAACTTCAAGAAGTGAAATAGAATCTATCTTAGAGAAAAACATTTCAGGACATTTATCACGACTTGAAAAGGACTATAACATCATAAAATCAATCAAACCAATAAATGCAAAACCAAACTCAAAAATTCAAAAATATGAAATAGTAGATAACTTTTTAGCTTTTTGGTTTAGATTTATTTTTAAATACCAATCACTTATCGAAGCTGAAAATTTTGATAGATTAAAAAAGATTATTTATAGAGATATTTCAACTTTTAAAGGAAAATTCCTTGAAAAGCTTTTTGTTGAACTATTAAAAGAGAAACAAACTTTTACAACTATTGGTTCATATTGGGAACGAAATAATCAAAATGAAATAGATATAGTCGCTATTGATGATATAGATAAAAAACTTCTTATTTGTGAAGTAAAACTAAATGAAAAACGACTAAGTTATAATGATTTAGTTTTAAAATCTCAAAAATTAGTACAAGAATATAAAGGTTATGAGATTGAATATAGGCTTTTATCTGTAAAAGATATTTAAAAAATGGTATTTGTCCCCTTTTATTTTATTTTCAGATTTTATAATAAATGGAGGCTTTCCGATAGTTTTTTCATTTTTCTTTTCTTTATTCTCACAGCCATTAAAGAAAATAAGTACTAATAATAAAATAATAAGATTTTTCACTATTTAATTCATCCAAAGAAATGTATAATCCCAAGTATTGCACCAAGTGGAAGGAAAAATGTTCCTGCAATATTAAGAAACTTTGTTCCAAAAAAATCTTTCATATTTTATTCCAAATTAATTTTCATTGATGGTACAATAAATTTAATAAAATTAATGTTTATTATATAAGAATACTCCCAACTAAAAAGTTGGGAAAAAAAAGAAAAAATCTAAACCGACATATACTTCCGAATAATCTCATCACTAAGTTGCCCAATCTCTCCTTGTGCAACTACACTTCCCCTATCTACTACATAAAAATCATCACCATGTCGTCTGGCAAATGGAAGCTTTTGTTCCACAAGTAAAACTGTCATATCTTCTTCTTTTGTAAGATAATCAATTACTTCCCCAATTTGAGCTACAATATTTGGTTGTATCCCTTCACTTGGCTCATCAAGAATTAAAAACTTTGGATCAATACAAAGTGCTCGGGCGATTGCAAGTTGTTGTTGTTGACCTCCTGATAAATCCCCACCTTTTCTTTTTTGCATATCTTTAAGTACTGGGAAAAGTTCATATATCTTTTCTGGAACTTTTAAGATTTTATTTCTATTTGCCAAAACTCCAATTTGCAAGTTTTCTAGGACACTTAGTTGTGAAAATATCTCTCTTCCTTGAGGAACATAACCTATTGCAATACTTGCCCGTTTGTGATCTGGTAGTTTTGAAATATCTTGTCCATCATAAATGATTTGCCCATCACGAATAGGAAGTAAACCCATAATAACTTTACTAAGTGTTGTTTTACCAACTCCATTTCTTCCCATAAGACAAGTACAACGACCCTTTTTAATCTCTAAATTCAAATCCCAAAGGGTATGACTTTGACCATAAAATTGATTTATATTTTCTATTTTTAACATCTGTTTCCCTTCAATTAAAAAAAATTCAAAGTATGTTGCTAGTACAAGGCGGAAACTTGAAGGTTTACTATAAGTAAATCAAAAGTTTTCAACGCCGTAATAGTGGCATAATTTGAATTTTTATTCTCCTAAATATACTTTTCGCACTTTTTCATTGTTCTGTATCG
The DNA here is from genome assembly GCF_004116465.1 of Arcobacter sp. F2176. Classification (NCBI taxonomy): domain Bacteria; kingdom Pseudomonadati; phylum Campylobacterota; class Epsilonproteobacteria; order Campylobacterales; family Arcobacteraceae; genus Arcobacter; species Arcobacter sp. F2176. Next base: position 8,462 of record NZ_PDJV01000022.1, on the reverse strand, counting down.
CATCCATATTACCTTCTGCCAAAACAGAACCCTCATGTAGCACAGTTACTTTTGAAGCGATACTTCGTATAAACTCCATATCATGTTCAACCACAACTACAGCATTTTCTTTTGATAAACTTGTCAAAATCTCTGCTGTTTTGTCCACCTCTTGTGGTGTCATTCCTGCAACGGGTTCATCTACTAGAAGTAACTTTGGCTCTTGCATGATAAGCATACCTATTTCAAGCCACTGTTTTTGACCGTGAGATAAAATACCAGCATCCATATTGTAAAGCTCTTTTAGACCAATTAATTTCATAGTCTCTTCTATTTTGTCTTTTTGCTCACTTCCTAGTTTCGAAAAAAGTGTTTTAAAAAATCTTTTATCATCTTTCATTGCTAACTCTAAATTTTCGAAAACTGAATGATTTTGAAATACTGTTGGTTTTTGGAATTTTCTCCCAATACCTATTTCAGAAATTGTTGGTTCATCTAGTTCTAATAAATTTACGGCATTACCAAATACAACTTCTCCCTCATCAGGTCTAGTTTTTCCTGTAACCACATCCATCATAGTAGATTTTCCTGCACCATTGGCTCCAATGATACATCTAAGTTCCCCATAGTTTATGGAAAAACTTAAGTTATTTAAGGCTTTAAATCCATCAAAACTAACACTAACGCCATCAACTAATAATATTCTATCTCCAATTTTAAGATTACCAATATTTTGTTCATTTTCATGTCTTAATAGATTCATTATTTAGCCTTTCCAAGTTTTCCATTGATTTTACTTATAAGTCCAACTACACCTTGTGGAAGATATAAAGTTACAAGCACAAACAATCCACCTAAAGCATATAACCAAACTTCTGGAAGTGCAGAGGTAAAATATGTACTTGCAAAATTTACAATAATTGCTCCAATGATTGCACCATATAAAGTTCCTCTTCCACCTATTGCTACCCAAATAACAAGTTCAATAGAAAATAGTGGTGAGAAAACTCCTGGATTTATGATGCCCACTTGTGGAACATAAAGTGCTCCTGCTATTCCTGCAAGTATTGCTGAAACTACAAATATAAATACTTTGTATTGTTCAACTTTATATCCAATAAATCTCACCCTACTCTCTTCATCTCTAATAGATATAATTACACGACCTAATCTTGAGTTGATAATAAATCTACAAATCAAATATCCCAAAGTCAAAGCTAAAAAAGTAATTATAAGAAGTCCTACTCTTGTCGTATCCGCTTGTAAATCAAATCCTAAAATATCTTTAAAATCTGTCAACCCATTATTTCCACCAAAGCCCATATCATTTCTAAAAAATGCTAACATAAGTGCATAAGTCATTGCTTGAGTTATGATTGAAAGATAAACTCCTGTAACTCTTGATTTAAAAGCAAACCAGCCAAAAACAAAAGCTAAGATTGCAGGTACGAGCATAATCATTATAAAAGTAAACAAAGGATTATCAAATCCATACCAAAACCATGGTAACTCTTTTAAGTTCATAAATACCATAAAATCTGGTAAATCAGGATTCCCATAAACTCCTCTATCACCTATTTGACGCATAAGATACATAGCAAACCCATATCCACCAAGGGCAAAAAATGCTCCATGACCAAGGCTTAAAACCCCTAAATATCCCCACACTAAATCTAATGCAAGTGCTAAAAGAGCAAATGCTAAATATTTACCTAAAATCGTAACTGTAAAAGTTGAGATATAAAATGCTGAACTACTTGGTACAAATAAATTACAAAATGATACTACAAATACTACAACTGCAAGAGTTGATAAAACTATCTTCCCACCTTTGTCATTTTCCAAAATTTTAAAAATTATTGATTTATTTTTACCTGCAAGCAGGATTTCACTTTGTTTCATCATTTTCCCCTTAATCCTGTGCATCTCGACCTTTTTGAGGAAATAATCCTCTAGGTCTTTTTTGTATAAATAAAATAATAAATACTAAGATAATAACTTTTGCTAACACTGCTCCTGAAATTGGCTCAATAAACTTGTTAATTTCACCTAAAGTAAGGGCTGCTATTAAAGTTCCCCATAGATTTCCAACTCCACCAAATACAACAACCATAAAACTATCCACAATATAAGCTTGTCCTAGATTTGGTCCCACATTTGTAAGTTGAGATAGGGCAACCCCTGCAACTCCTGCTATTCCTGAACCTATTCCAAAAGTAGCTGCATCTATAAAACTTGATTTTATACCCATAGCTCTTGCAATTGGTCTATTTTGTGAAACAGCTCTTACTTTTAACCCTAAAGAAGTCTTTTTCATAACATACAAAATCGCTAAAAATACCATTACAGAAAATATCACGATATATAATCTATTGTATGTAAGAAACAGTGAACTATTTACTTCCCAAGCTCCACTCATCCATGAAGGAGTTTTTACTTCTTGATTAAGTGGTGAATATATTGTTCGCACTAACTGTTGTAAAATCAAACTTACCCCAAAAGTTGCAAGTAGTGTTTCAAGAGGTCTTCCATAAAGATGTCTTATCACCAATCTTTCTATTATGATTCCCACAATTCCACTTACTATAAAAGCAGCAGGAATTGCGATAATCACAGAGTATTCAATGAGATTTGGGAAAAGTTGTTGAATCGTATATGTGGTATAAGCACCTATCATAATAAGTTCACCATGCGCCATATTGATTACTTTCATAACACCAAAGGTAATTGCTAAGCCAATAGCTGCTAAAAGTAAAACAGAACCCATACTAAGTCCAAAAAATGCAGTTTCGATAAATGAATAAATACTCTTTTTTATCTCAACTATATCAAGTGAAGATTCAGCTATTGTTTTTAGTTTTTCATCTTCACTATTATTAAGTACATCTTTTAGTGTTGCAAGAGTTTTAGATGAAATAAAACCTCCAAGTTTATCTACAGCTTTATATTTTTCTTCAGCAGTTCCATATTGAGCAATTAAAATAGTATTTGCCTCATCTAAAATATCTCTAATATTTGAGGATTTTTCACTTTGTAAAGCCTCAATGATAATCTCCTTATCATCAAGTTTTAGGTTTTTTAATAAATTTTTAGCAGAATTTAATCTTTTATCTTCATCAGTAGAAAAAAGATTTATTTTTGCCAAAGATGCTTTTATAATATTTCTTAATTTATTATTGATTTTAACTTTTTTAAAATCATATTTTGAAGCTTCACTTAACTTCTCGCCAGAAAAAACATCAACTGTATGATAGTTATTCTCTTTTTTCTCTTTTAAAAATACAATTTGTTTATCACTTTTTGTATAATATAAATCTCCTGCTAAAAGTTTTTGTAATAAGTACTCAAACTTTTTTTCACTTTTATACTTTTTAGTTAAATCTAATATAACTATTTCTTTTTTAGAATAACTATTTGTCAAAAGTTCTTGTGAATCACTTTGAAGATCTGAAGCAATTAGTGAAGATAAAATTAATAAATTAAGCAATATTATTTTTAAGATTTTCATGATTACCTTTCATTTATTATGTAGAGCAAAGAAATATGAGAGTTGAACTCTCATATTTTAATTTTGTTAGTTAGCACCCATACACTTTTTAGTTTTAGTGTTATAGTTTCCACAATTGATTGGTTTAGTCCAATCTGAGATTAAGTCTTTACTTCCTGGTAAGTAGTTTGACCAAGCATCACCTGGAACTTCTTTTTCAGTTTGCCATACAGTTTCAAATTGGCCATCTTCTTGAATCTCACCGATTAAAACAGGTTTTGTAATATGGTGATTTTTAAGCATAGTTGCAGTTCCACCAGTAAGATTTGGAACAGATAATCCAACGATTGCCTCTCTTACTTTATCAACATTTGTAGTTCCAGCTTTTTCAACAGCTTTTACCCATAAATTAAATCCGATGTAAGTAGCTTCCATTGGGTCATTTGTAACTCTTTTATCATCTTTAATATATTTATGCCAAGTTGAAATAAATTTGTCATTTTCTGGAGTAGAAACACTTTCAAAATAATTCCATGCAGCTAAATGACCAACTAAAGGTTTAGTATCAAGTCCTGATAGCTCTTCTTCTCCAACAGAGAATGCAATAACTGGAATAGATGAAGATGTAATACCTTGGTTACCTAATTCTTTATAAAAAGGAACATTTGCATCACCATTGATTGTAGATACAACAGCAGTTTTTTTACCAGCGCTTCCGAATTTTTTGATTTCACTTACAATACTTTGCCAATCAGAGTGTCCAAATGGAGTATAGTTAATCATAATATCAGATGATTTAACACCTTTTGATTTTAAGTATGCTTCTAAGATTTTATTTGTAGTTCTTGGATATACATAATCAGTACCAGCTAAAACCCATCTTTTAACACCCATATCGTTCATAAGATAATCAACTGCAGGAATTGCTTGTTGGTTAGGCGCAGCACCTGTATAAAATACATTTTTGCTAGACTCTTCACCCTCATATTGAACAGGATAAAAAAGTAAACCATTTAACTCTTCAACAACTGGAAGAACTGATTTTCTAGAAACTGATGTCCAACAACCAAATGTAACATCAACTTTATCTTTAGTTAAAAGTCCTCTCATCTTTTCAGCAAACAGTGGCCAGTTTGATGCAGGGTCAACTACAACTGGTTCTATTTTTTTACCTAATAAACCACCTTTTTTATTTTGCTCATCAATAAGCATTAAAACTGTATCTTTTAAAGTTGTTTCTGAAATCGCCATTGTTCCAGATAGTGAGTGTAAAACACCAACTTTGATTGTATCAGCAGCTTGAGCCATCATACTCATAGTTACAATTGCTGATGCAGCTAAAACTTTTGTGAATCTACTTTTCATTTATTCTCCTTTAGATTTAGTCTCTTTGACTACTAAGGGAAGTATAAAATAGAAGTGTTGTTTAAGTGTTGTTTTTTTGTAAAGTTAAAAAGTTTACTGTATATTTTTTATACAGATTTCACTTATCTCTTTATATTTGAAGTTTTCCACAAGTTCTTTTAAATATAGTTTTAAATCATTTTCAATATCACTATTTTCTAAAAACTGCTCAATACTAGAAGAGTCCATTAATAAAGCGAATTCATTTAGTTTTATAAAAAACTTTTTATCAAGTTTTGATATTCTTTCAAAAATATCAGCTTTTTCTTCATTATTTTCTAAATATTTTAATTTCAAATTAAAATACTTTGCCAAAATAATTAATAACTCTTTTTCATCAACTGGTTTTGCTAAAAATCCATCTGCTCCACTTTGTATTGCTATTTCTTTATCTTCATTAAATACATTTGCAGATACTGCAACTATTGGTATATTTTTGTCTTTTTCATCTTTTCTTATAAGCTTTATAGTTTCTAAGCCATCTAAGCCACTCATTTTTATATCCATAAAAATAAGATTAAACTCTTGCTTTTCAAAAAGTTCAATGGCCTCATATCCACTACTTGCTTGAAATACTTCAAAGCCATGGGAAGTTAATATTTGTGTTAATAGATTTCTATTTACTTCAATATCATCAACTACAAGAATAGTTTTTTTATTTTTATTCTTTTCTATTCCTATAATATCTTTTAATTTTAACTGAGCATCAATATCACTACTATTTGCATTTTTATAATCAACACTAAAATAAAACTCTGTTCCAAGATTAACTTTACTTTTTGCATAAATAGAACCATTCATTAAAGTTACTAACTCTTTTGTAATAGATAGTCCCAATCCTGTTCCATTTTTATTATAATCTTCATGTTTAATTTGCTCAAAGGGTTTAAATATTCTTTTTAAATCTTTATTATCAATACCTATTCCACTATCTTTTATTTCAAAAAATAGTTTTTGGCTCTTTTCATATAAATATAGTGATATTTCACCTTCATTTGTAAATTTCAAACTATTACTTAAGAGATTTATAAGTATTTGCCGAAGTCTTAAATCATCCATTTTTACAACTTCAGGTAGATTATCATCTAAAACAATTTTAAACTCCAAGCCCTTTTCTTTACATCTAAAGGCAAAAATTGAATTAATATCTTCTATTAACTCTTTTAGATTAAAAACTTTTGGAATAATTTCTATTTTTCCAGCTTCGATTTTTGATAATTCTAAAATTTCATTTATGATATTTAAAAGATGTTCTCCACTTCTTTTGATTATATTTAAATTGTTTTTTTCTTCTTGTGTAGCATTCATAGATTTTTTTAAAATATTTGAAAATCCAAGTATAGCATTTAGGGGAGTTCGAAGTTCATGACTCATTCTTGCTAGAAATATAGATTTTGCTTTATTTGCACTTTTTGCTTCTTCCATGGCAAGTTTGATTTGGTGTTCACTCTCTATTAGTTTTTTAGTATTTTCTTTGAAAATAGAAACAGAACCTATCATGTCGCCCACTTCATCATCATACTTGTTCTTATCCAACTCCACACTCATATCATTTGATGAAAGTTTTAACATGGCAACTCTTAATAAATCTATTGGGTAAATGATTCTAAATAAAATTATAAAAAATGACATCAAGAAAAAAATAACTGAAAAAAGAACTATCACATTTACATAAAACTCTTGTTGTTTTACGGTCTTTCTCTCATCATTTACTCTTTCTTGGGTTCTTTTTTCAAAGGCTTTATAGAAGTTATCCAAAGGTTGCATAATTCTTATTTTTGCTTTGTGATACTCATCTGAGTGCATAAGTTCCCTTGCTAGTTTAAAATCAGGTTTTCCTTTTATAGTAAAATTTCCATTTTCATCTTCAAAGATTCCTTTAACTGCATTCATGGCTTTGTGTTCAAGGTTTGTTAAATCATCCGATTCATTTTGTGAAGCAAAAAGTAAATTTAACTCTTCATCTGGGAAGTTTGCCCTTTTCATAAGATCTCTTAAAGGAACTTTTTCACCATCTAAAATAGGCTTTGTACCATCTAAAGTATAAAAATCCCAAAATATTCCATTATATCTTTTGGGTCTATTCTTTTTCCCATTCCTTATATCCAATACTGTTTTATATTGTTCTTCAAATAATGGATTTCCAGTAATCACATAAGTTCTTGCCATCCTTGTCAGGTCATCACTACTTTGTCTTAGCTCATGGGCAAGGATAAGTGATTTGTATTGTAGTTGATAGGCATTTTCTAGTTTTACTGTAGAGTTTTGGTATTTATTTATGACAACTGCAACACTAATAAAAGAAATAGTATTTAATATAAAAAGTAACATAAAGAGTTTTTTTAGATTCAAGGAGGTGCCTCATTTTGATTTTATATCTTTTACTCTATAATCTTATCAACAAAGCAATATAAAATGAGATAATTGATGCATAAAAAATATACAATATTAATCATAGATGATAAAAATGAAAATCTTCATTATCTAAATAGCATACTAAAAGTTTATGATTATAATATTAGAGCCACTACTGATCCTAGTTTTGCTTTAACTTCGTCAGAAAGTTATCCTCCTGATTTAATCTTACTTGATATTAAAATGCCAAATATTGATGGCTTTGAAGTTTGTAAATTATTTAAAGAAAAGGATAAATTAAAAGATATTCCTATTATTTTCATAAGTGCCATTGATGATATAGAAATAAAAGTAAAAGCTTTCGAACAAGGTGGAGTTGATTATATTACTAAACCCTTTGAAAAGGAAGAAGTACTTGCTAGAATAAAGACTCAACTTAAGATTTTTGAAAATAATCAAACTATTTTAAGCCTTCTTCAACAACAAGATTTTTTCTTAAAAAAAATAATCCATGAGATGAATACTCCACTTAGTATTATTTCACTAAATGTAGATAATTTGGAGCGACAATTAGGACCAAAAGAACAATTTGAAGCCATAAAAGCTTCATCAAAATCTCTCTCTTCTATTTATAATGACCTTTACTATTTAACAAAAAAACAAACTATGCAAAAACAAATAAAAGTGATAAATCTTGTAAACTTTTTATCTTCAAGAATAATCTTTTTTGATGAGATTGCAAAAACAAAAAATATCATTTTGGACTTAGAGATAAGTGATGAATTTGAAATTTCAATAGATGAATATGAGTTCGAGAGAATAATTGATAATACACTTTCAAATGCCATAAAATACTCATTTGAAAATACAACAGTAGTAATTGCTCTCAAAAACTATCAAGTAGAAGTAATAAATGAAGGAATAAAAATACAAGATACCTCTTTAATTTTTGAAAAATATTATCAAGAAAAAGTAAAAAACATAGGTCTTGGACTAGGACTAAATATCGTAAAGTCAATTTGTGAAAATTATGATATAAACATAGAAATACTTTCAAATGAATTTACAACATTTAGATATATATTTCCAAAAAACCTTATAAATAAAGGCTCTTAAAATGAAAATATTTTTACTAGAAGATGACTATTCACTTAATAAAATCATAAAACTCTCACTAGAAAATAGAGGTTTTTTTGTAGAAAACTGTACAGATGGATATGAAGCAGCTAGTAAAATC
>NZ_PDJV01000021.1 GCF_004116465.1 Arcobacter sp. F2176 | reverse complement strand
TATTAGAACAGTTGATAAAAAAAGATGAAAATATATATACTTTTCAATTTTCATCTAATGATATAAAGCCTATAGGTAGTGAGTTATGGAAGTTATTATATAGTAAAAATAAATCAAAAAAAGATGCTTTTGAAAAATGGATTTATTTAATGTCTAATGCCTTTGATTATAATGGGATAGTTGATTTAGACTTTGAAAATGAAAAGTTTAAAGATGATTTTTTAGACGAATCTGTAGATTACATTTTAAATTCAGATGAACTGAAAGAGACATGGTATGATATCTATAAAAAACTTTGTTTAGAGGCTAATAGGCATCACTTTTCAATTTATAGTACAAACATTGAATTACCAAATGAATTAAGAAAACTTAACCCTGAAAATAATATATTAGATGCTTTTTTATGGTGGAACAATAGAGCAATTACAGACAGAATTTTTCCAACAGGTATAACTATATATGAGGATTTGATTTATTTTGTAATAATAAATGATGTATTTATATATAATGAAGAAAATAGTTTTTCAAGAACAAAAAAATTATTTAATGATTGCCAAAGTAGACCATTTTTAGCGGGTCAACTTTTAACAACTTTATTTAATGATTCGTTAATTCCTTTTTATTTAAGTAGTTCAGAAACATTGACTATTGGAATGAAACATATTTTGTCAAATAATAATTTACCAACACTTAGAACAAATTCAAATGACTATGTACTTCAGTGGAAAGAAATGATATGGAATCAATCAATTGAAGTTTTCTTTTCATTTTTTGAAAAATTTATTGATATACAAAAGAGTTCTAATATTATTTCTAATTTACTTATTTTAATGGTAGAAAACCATTACTCTATGAATCAAGAGCAATCTTTTTATTTAAATAATGTATTAAAGTTTTTTGAAAAAGTAATGGTGATTCAAGTTTCAAATCATCCTAAACAATCTTTATTGAGACTTACTTTACCCAGTATTTCTAAAAAAATTATCAACAGTAATATAGGTAGAGGTCTAAGTTTTCATCTTCCATATGAAAAAATACATTTATTGTTATGGCTTTTAAATAAAAGTCATAAAGAATCTTTAGAGATTAGTGAAAATGATGATTTTTTCAATTAAATACTATTATTATCTCCGATATTATTAATCTTTATCAATCTTCACTAATGTATGCTTTAAAAAACCATGGTTTATCTGAAGATAGTATTATGGATCAATTTGATTGGAGTTTATTGGTTCAATTATCTACAAACAAACAAAAAGAGAGTCTATTTAATTCTAGCACTACTTTAATATCTAACAAAGACTATAAAGATGATGATGTTTTCCATATTCTACATACAATTAGAGTGCACTTTAGGTTTTTACTAAACTTATATAAAATATCTGTTGAAAAAGATAAAGTATTAATAGAAAATGCTCTAGTTATTATTGTAAAAGAATATACCGATAATACTGATTGGAAGAAAAATATTTTTCAACCATTTTTAGAAAAAAATGAACATAACTTAATTGGTATGTTTTTAGAATTTTTTAATCAGTTTCATAATGATAATAGAAAAGAGATTTTAGCGTATCTTTTAAACAATACAAGTATTGCAAATATTTTTGAAGTATTAAAGTACTCTACATCTACAGAAATAAGAAAAGAGGTATTTAAAAAATTAAAGACAAGACAAATAGGAGAAGAAGACTTTTCCCATATGTTTGAGATAATTGATACTTTAGTTTTAACATTAAATGAAAATGAATTGGAAGATTATTCTGAGCCATTATTAGACATTTTAGAAAATAATCAAAAATCAGATCATTTTAAAAAAATCTACAAAGAAATAAAGTATAAAAAGGATTTATTAAAAATCTTTAATCAAAAGGTTTTACAGACTAAAGATAAAATAAAGAAACTCAATAAAGTTGAAAACCCATTTAATGATAGAAAAAACTTCGGTAGTTTTAAACAATCAATGCAAGAAGAAATGGAAAGACATAGAAGATTTATAGTAGCTTTATTATATTTTGAAGAAGAACCTGAGAAAACTTATAAAATTTTAAAAGCTATTTTAAATGACTCTATTCAACCAATATATGCGCTAAACTTATTGATTGTTCGTTGTAAGCTGCTTAATAAAGATGATGATAATTATTTAGAGTCATATAAAGATGCTCTTTTAGAATGGGAGAATTTATCAATCCAATTTGAAAATAATATTTTAGATAAAAGTGAATATGTAATTTTACTTGAAGGCTATCAAATTATAAATAATTTTGATAAATTTTTGTATTATTGGAATACAATGCCAGAGTATTTAAAGAATGACTTGGATATTGTCCCTATAAGATGTAAGTTTTTACAGAAACAACAAATGTCTGCAACAGCAATTAAATACTTAGAAGAAGTTTTTATTTTTCATAAAGAAATTGACAAATCTAAAAAGGATGAATTAGAAAAAATTAAAGATGATTTAGTAAATGAATATGAAGTTGCATATAAAAGTAAACAAATACTTAAAATCAACTCAAGTTCAATAATATTAACTCCTGAAGAAGCAAAAGTATATTGGTTAAAAATAAAAAATATGATAGATGAACATCATGCTAAAATATTTCCTAGAGAAGAAGAATTATCTTTGGAAGAATTTATTTTAGAAAATATGCGTTTAATATCATTAGAATTATTAGAACGTAGAGAAAATGTAAAAAATAAAAGCAAAAAACTCTTTATAGAAGATATGATTAATGACTGGGTGACATCATTAATAAACCAAAGAATGGGTTTTATTAACTGGTCAGCTAGAGATCAATCACGTGGAGGGAATTCAGCAACTGATAAGAGTGCAGGAGAACGGGATATTATTGTTTCAAATCAATCTAAAGATGATTTATTCTTAATAGAAGCATTTAGATTATTTGGATGTTCACGACAGACTATTAAATCACATATGGATAAGTTAGATGGCTATAATGCAAAAGGTTGTAATGTTGTCGTTGTTTTAGTTTATTGTAAAGTGAAAGAATTTTTTACATTATGTAATAACTATAAAAACTATTTAGTAAATCAACAATATAAAGGTTTTGATAATACAAATTTATCCAACAATATTTTTGACGAGATTGATTCAAAAAAAGTGAACTTAAAGATTTTCAAAGAAATTCGGAAGAAAAATAATAAGGAGATTACTTTGTATCATTTATTATCTGATTTTGAATAAATGATATATGGGGAAAGTACAATTATTTAATTTTAGAGGAAATAATTAGATGAAATACAATTTAGTTGATATTGCAGAAGAGATAGCACAAGAAGGCTATAATATAGGATTATTTGCATGTAAATTTTTTTATCAAGAGTCAAAATTAGAATCGTTAAAAAATTGTATGGACGATTACATAGTAAATAGGTTTTCTCAGCGACTTGAATATTTTGCATACGAACATAGTAAAATTAGTGATAAAGAAAAAAAAGAGTTTTATAACGATTTAGTAACTAATAATAAAAACTTAAACTATTTATATGAATTTATAGAAAATGCAAGAAGAACTACATATGAAATGCAAGCTAAGTTTTTAGCAAGACTATCGGTTGAGCTAATACGTAATAAAACACTACAATATCAAGAAGCTGAATTAATAAATATTGTTTTACAATTAAATGATATGGATTTTTTATCTATTAAAAATAATCTAATATTACCTGAGAATACTATGGATAGAGGTTATTTTGAAATTAATAAAACTATTGATTATTTTACTTATAAAAAATGTATTAAGTTACAGATTTTTGATGAGATGACAAAAAAGAATTTTAGGTTATCTGGTATAGAAAAACCTTCACCAAATTATGAAAAAAACATACATGCTGAATATGCTATCTATAGTCATATAACACAAGATTTTATGAAGATTTTAAATGAAATATAAAAATTTTATAATAATATTGGTTACAGTTATAAAATAAAACTTTTTAATAGTGGAATTCTAATCTCACTTTATAAATAAAATGAGATAGAGCTAATCTAAAAGTTTAAAGAAGATAAGTCTAATTGTGTGATAAAAAATTGCAGTTTTTTATCATCTCGTTAAGCTTTCTTTTCTAGTACAAATTCTATTCTTATTTTTTTTAAATGTCAATAAGTTGTATTCATCTCATACATTTATTTAATTGACAAAATTAAAACATTATTATAGAATTATTCTAGTCACTTCTCAACAATATTTTATTGCGTGGTTATTGGTAGCAAGTCTACTGGGAGTGATTCTTCTAAAGCTACTTATTGTTTAACAGACTTAGCTAAGCCATTATTTACAGTATATGTATATTGTCTATCAAAATAACCATTAGTCCACCAATTAAAAGTAATATCTTTTAACTCTTGTTTATCATCAAAAGTCATAGCTACAATTTCTATTTCAGTACTTCTATCTTCTCCATTTTCAATATCAAATGCAGTTCTTCTTTCTCCTAATCTCCAACCATAACCTGATGGAAACTTAATACCAGTACCACTAAAATATCTTCCACCCTCTCTATCATCATAAACTCTACCTATTCCCATTTCATTGGCAACAAAATATTGAACTTTTTTAACGCCTTTTGTTTCTGTTGTTCTAACATAGATATTATTTTCTTCTTTTGTAATTTTATTAACCCATTTTTTTGTACCTACTATTTTAATAGGAACTAATTTAGATGATTTATTATGAGTAGCATAACTTGTATTATCTACTTGATGGTTGATACTTGTTTCTTTGTTACCATCAAATTTAGCACCACTCCATAATTGATAAGGTATAAAAAAAGATTTTGTTTTACAATCATATAAATTATCTATATGCCAAGCTGATAAATTTTTAGTTGGTTTAGAACACTCTTTGTTAGTAACTTTGTTTAACTCCGAAACATTTTTAAATGTAGTAGTAGCACAACCTGAAAATAAAGCTGTAACTACTCCTATACTTAAGATTTTTAATATTGTAAATTTCACTTTAGTTCCTTATTTTATTTATTATCTAGTAATAGGACAAGTATTTAAATTTAAAAGACCATTATTGTTACTCATAAGTCTTTCATCTTCTCTATCCATTCTGTCAAAATCGTCATATTTATCTTCTTGAATATTAGCTTGAACAACTTTTTCTTGTGATAAATTTGTAGTTGTTGAACTACATCCATTTAGAAATAAAACCAAAACTATAAATTCCAATACTAATAATTTTTTCATACTAAACTTCCTTTATTTCATGGCTAGATATTTGATAATTCAATGAAAAGTTTCTTTAATATTTTACAATAATAACTCTAAATACTAACTATAGTTAGTTGAGAAGATTTTTCATAAGAAATATACTTGTAAAAACTAACTATAGGTATAAAAATGAAAAACTGTGACATTACTGATAAACAAATGCAAAAGATTTATAAAAAGATTGGTGAGAATGTCAAAAATGAAAGAAAAAAGAAAAAAATAACTCAACTAAATCTATCTCTAGCAATTGGTCATAAAGCTGTAGGAACTATTTCTGTTGGAGAATTAGCACTAAATAATAAACATTTTAATATAGAACATCTAATCAAAATAGCTAATGTTTTAGAAGTGGATGTTTGTGAGTTTTTTAAAGGTATACATTAGAGTATAAATATTTATAAATATAAAATTAATTGCTCTATAAAATCAATCTAATCTTAAACTAGTTTAAGGTTTAATTTCTGAAACTTAAATGAATACTGGTGGAAGCTTAAAAAATGTATGTTTTTTCTAAAAAAAAATGATTTTGAGTTATTTTTAGCTTATGAGATAAGAATGACTATAAAATAAGGATAAAAGTGCAAAAGTCATTTTTCTACTTTTTCCGATTTCATGGTACATTGAGTGACAGTTTTTATGCAGTTTTTTTTAAATAGTAAATTTTTATATATAATAATAAATATGGTAAAAATGCCATTTCTTGCCTTTTAGATAATAAACCATTTTTGGATTGCAGAAAGTGCAAAAGTCATTTTCCCACTTTTCTCGATTTTATGGTGTATTGAGTGACAGTTTTTATGCAGTTTTTAATTTTTACACCCATTAAAAAACACCATTTTTTTTAAAAAGCAAGAATGACCTTTAAGTGCAAAAGTCATTTTTTCACTTTTCCCGATTTTACGGTGCATTGAGTGACAGTTTTTATGCAGTTTTTAATTTTTAGACCCATTAAAAAACACCATTTTTTTTAAAAAGCAAGAATGACCTTTAAGTGCAAAAGTCATTTTTTCACTTTTCCCGATTTTACGGTGCATTGAGTGACAGTTTTTATGCAGTTTTTTTAAATTGGATTTTTGTTGCAGAATTAAAAATATGATAAAAAAATCAAATAATTTTTAATTTTATGATGCTTAATTTTTTTTCAAACGAGATTCTTTATAATAAGTATTAGACTAAACTTACAATAATTATTAAAAGTAGGAGACTATAACGTTTTTTATGAGTTTGATAATTAAAAATACTGTGCAAATAAGGTATGTAAATAAAAAAGTCTTACCAAATAAGGTGTCTAATTAAAAAATACTCATAATATAAGGTAGGTAAAGTATATAAAAATCTTACAATATAAGGTAGGTGACTTTTAAAAAATCAAGAAATTTGGGGGATTATAGGCATTTACTAAAATAAAATCAAATAAATACTCACAATATAAGGTAGATAAATTGTAAAAATCTTACCAAATAAGGTATCTAATTAAAAAATACTCACAATATAAGGTAGGTAAACTATATAAAAATCTTACAATATAAGGTAGGTGACTTTAAAAAAATCAAGAAATTTGGGGGATTATAGGCATTTACTAAAATAAAATCAAATAAATACTCACAATATAAGGTAGGTATCAAACGAATATATAAATAAATTAAGAGTAATGTCTTAGAATCAAGAGCTAAAACATAGGAATTATGGGATATTCAAGAAGATAAAATTAAAAATACTGTGCAAATAAGGTGTGTAAATATAAGAAAATCTAGATTATTAAGAAACTTTGCTTTGAGTAATTTAAGCGATGCAGAGTTTATACAAAATATTGGTTTATTGCCTTTGGTTAAAAAGGTTATTGAGTTTAAGGATAAGTTGAAGGGGATTTGATTGTTTATTTAAATAATTAGATAAACTGTCCTCGGAATTTTGCTGTGTGTAATTAAATTTGTTATTTATTAATATATTAGGAAAATTTTAATATAATCACGTTAATTAATATTACCTTTAATTTATTAAATATAGGAAAAAAATGTCAAGTGCTGTACTAAAAAAAACTGAAGATTCTGCTCTATTTAAATTAACAACAACATCATCAACTACAAAAGAAAAAATTGAAAATACATCTACTGATGAATTAATAATAGGTATTTGTTCTCCCATTGGTTCTAATAGAGATTATGTTATAGAAGCAATAAAAAAAAGATTGACTGATTATAATTATGAAATAGAGTATATAAAAGTATCTGATTTTATTGAAACGTACTACGATGTTTCTCCTAATAGTGAAGTTGGTAAAACACCTGCCTATTCTAATTTGATGTGGAAAATAGAAGGTGGAGATAACTTAAGAACTAAATATAATAATAAATCAATTCTTATTGAATTAGCAATTAAACAAATACGAGAAGAAAGAAAAATAAAAAAAACGACGGATGCAACATCAAGAAGAAAATGCTATATAATAGATTCTTTAAAAAACTATGAAGAACTAAAATTATTACAATCTATTTATGGAGATATATTCTATTTATTTAGTATTTTTTCACCTGAAGAGGAGAGAAAAGAAAATTTAAGAAATAATGGATTATCTAACGATGAAATCAAGAGTATAATGGCTTCAGATGAATATGAAAATGATTTATTTGGTCAAAATGTAAGAGATACATTTATAAATGGAGATATTTTTATTAGAAGTTCTAAAGTAAATAAGAAATCACTTCATGAAAGAATAAATAGATATATGCATCTTATCTTTGATACTAAAATAATTACGCCTAATAGTGATGAAGAGGCAATGTATAATGCTAAATCTTCAGCTGGTAATTCTGCCTGTTTATCTCGACAAGTGGGAGCAACAATTACTGATGAAAATGGAGTTACAATTGCACGTGGCTGGAATGATGTACCAAAGTTTGGTGGTAATCTATATACTGATACAGATAATAAAAGGTGTAAAGACTTAGGATATTGTAGTAATGTAACACATAGAACTGGTATTTTAGACAATATTGAAGAAGAAATTGGAAAAGCACTTGCTCAAAATAGTAAAGATATAAAAAATGTTATGGATATAATTAAAAAATCTAAATTTAAGAATATTATTGAGTACTCTAGATCTATTCATGCAGAAATGCATGCTATTATTATTGGTAGCCAAATGACTAATAATAAAATGGTTGGAGGTAATTTATATTGTACTACTTATCCTTGTCATAATTGTGCAAGACACATCATCTTAGCTGGTATCAAAAATATTTATTATATTGAACCCTATAAGAAAAGTTTAGGTATGACATTACATAGTGATGCATTAACAGAAGATGAAAGTGATAATAAAAAAGTTAGAATACTTGCATATGATGGAGTATCTCCAAGAAAGTATCTTAATTTCTTTTCCATGAAGGAAGAACGAAAGAATAAAGATGGTAAAATTATAAAACAAGATATAAAAATTGCTCGTCCTAAAAGTAGAATATCGTTACAAGCAATTCCAACTTTAGAAAACCAAGCAATTCATGCATTGGTTGAGTGTGGATTAATAAAAGAAGAAGGGGCTGAAAATGGTGAAAACTAATAGAAAAATTAAGCAACTAGAAATAGATTTTACATATGAAAATACATCAAATACTCATACAGTTGTTTCGAAAACTTCTAATATAAATGTAAGTATGTATGAAATAAGAATGAATTCTAGAAGAATACTTCAAACAAATTATATTAAAGAGAAAAATAGAAAAGAATTAATATCTTATATTATTCAAAATGAAAAATCTTTTTAAACTAATTATTGTAGGAATCTAAATTTATACTTATATAAGGTAATAGTTTTTTTATTAAAGTATATAGCATTATTTACATTTTATATAATCCAAATATTCAGCATACCATTCAATTAAACCTCTCATGCTGTCTCTATATAATGCTCTATTATAAGCTGCTTTTATTTTATTTTGTTCTTTATGAGCAAGTAGGGCTTCGATAACTTCTCCTGTATATTTATGCCCATTTTCAGTATTTGCATTTTCGTAAGCTATTGTAGAAAACATAGCTCTAAAACTATGTGCTACAAGTTCATCTTTTGCATAACCCATTCTTCTTAATGCTCCAATAATAGTATTATCACTCATAGGTTTATCTTTATCTCTAAAACTTGGAAATACATATTTACCACTTCCTGAAAATGGTTTTATTTCATTTAGTAAGTTTATTACTTGGTTTGGTAATGGAAGTATAAATTCTATTTTTGTTTTCATTTTTTCTTTTGGGATAATCCATAGTTTATTTTCAAAATCTATTTCAGACCATTCACAATATCTAATATTAAAACTTCTAACAAAAACATAAGGAAGCATTTTTAATGCCATTTTTGTTGAGTAATCTCCGTTATAGTCATTAATAGCAAGAAGTAAAGCTTTTATATCTTTATCTTTCGTAAAAGTAGGGTAGTGTCTTTTTTCTCTCTTACCTAAGATTGTTTTTTTTTCTATGTCAGCTATTATGTTGTGTGAAGTGTATTCTAATGTTACTGCATATTTATATATTTTGTTTAATGTCGTATAAACTCTATTAGCAGTTTCTACAATTCCTTTATTTTTTAAGTCTTGTAGTATTTCAATGATATTTAATCTACTTATATCTTCTATTGATTGATTCTTTATAAATGGATAAATATAGTTTTGTAGTGCTTTTCCTAATTTATCATGATAATTTTCAGAAACTTCTGATTCATAATTTTTATGCCATTCTTGAGAAACTTTATAAAATGTGTTCTCTTTTTTCTTTTCATTTGTATTGTTTTCTTCTTTAGCTTGTCTTTTTTGTTCAATGGGATCAATGCCTTTTGCGATTAGATTTTTATAATCATCTCTAATCTCTCTAGCATCTTTTAGAGAAATTGTTGGATATGTTCCTATAGATAAAACTTTTTCTTTATTATTGAATCTATATTTTAATCTCCATCTTTTTCCACCAGATTTTACAACTAATAAGAAAAGACCTCCACCATCAAAAAGTTTATAATCTTTTTCTTTAGGTTTTGCAGATTTAATTTCTATATTAGTCAAAGGTATGATAGTTCTTGCCATGTGAATCCTTTTGAGAATTTTTAGGGTACTTTTTTTAATTCAATTTCTTAATTTTACAAAAAGAACCCTAAAAAGTACCCCAAAAAATTTAGATTTACTGAAAAGTAATTAGATGATGTTAGACGAAAAATGATAATAAAGTCCTATTTGTTAGTGGCTTAATGGACTTTTATGAATTGTATGGAGAGTTATAATGGTGGAGATGTCCGGAATTGAACCGGAGTCTTAAAACAGCTACTACCAGCGTCTACATGTTTAGTAAAAGGTTGAAGAATTTCACTTTACAACAACTCAACCTGCAAGGCATATTGTGAAGCTAAGATTTTAAATGTCTCAAAATAGTCAAATCAACTCTAAAATGATAATCTATCTAGGGTGAATCTCCGTAATACTACATAGATAGAATCTGTAGTGGAAACCTCCAAAGTCTCAAGCCGTTAGGCGAGTCTGTGTTTAACTTATGCTACTTTAGCGTAAGCTGGAGCGTAATTTGTATTATTTGCGTCTAAAAAAAATGAACCGTATAACGGCATGTTCAGGCCGACATGCAACCAATCCTCACTGCTCTAATCGATACCAAGTCATCCCCATATCAAAGAAGAGGATTATATCCTAAATTTCTTTAAATAGAATTTATCTTTATGTAATTAAATTTTAATCTAATTTTGGTAACCTTGTTGTTCTTTAACTATTATTTTAATATAATATTAATAATTTTAAAAGTAGAGGTTTTTATGAAAAAAGGTATATTAATTATTGGTGCTGGTGGAGTAAGTCGGGTTGCAACTGTTAAGTGTGCGATGAATATAGATACATTTGAAAAAATTACATTAGCTTCAAGAACTATTTCAAAATGTGAATCAATCAGAGATGACATTTTAAAAAATCAAAATGTAGAGATCTCTGTAGCTTCTGTAGATGCTGATAGTGTTGATGATTTAGTAATACTTATTGAAAAAGTTAATCCAAAGTTAGTTTTAAATGTGGCATTGCCATACCAAGATTTGACAATCATGGATGCTTGTACAAAATGTGGTGTTGATTATGTGGATACTGCAAATTATGAACATCCAGATGTTGCAAAATTTGAATATAAAGAACAATGGGCAAGAAATGATCAGTTTAAAGATGCTGATATTATGGGATTATTAGGTTCAGGTTTTGACCCAGGAGTTACTGGTGTTTTTTGTGCTTATGCTCAACAAAATCTTTTTGATGAAATCCACTACATTGATATTATGGATTGTAATGCAGGTGATCATGGATACCCTTTTGCTACAAACTTTAATCCAGAAATCAATCTTAGAGAAGTATCTGCAAATGGTAGATATTGGCAAAAAAATGATGAAGGTGTTGGGGAATGGATAGAAACAAAGCCACTAGAAATAAGAGTTGATCATGATTATCCTGAAGTTGGTGTAAAGCCATCTTATCTTTTATACCATGAAGAGTTAGAGTCATTGTCAAAAAATATTAAAGGTCTTAAAAGAATTAGATTCTTTATGACATTTGGAGATTCTTATATACAACATATGAATTGTTTACAAAATGTAGGAATGTTGGGAATTGAACCTGTTATGCATAAAGGTGTAGAAATTATTCCAATAGAATTTTTAACTACATTACTACCAGATCCTTCAAGTTTAGGGCCAAGAACTGTTGGAAAAACAAACATTGGGTGTATCATAGAAGGTGTAAAAGATGGTAAAGCTAAAAAAGTTTATATTTACAATATTTGTGATCACCAAGAGTGTTACAAAGAAACAGGTGCACAAGCTGTAAGTTATACTACAGGAGTTCCTGCAATGATTGGTTCAAAACTGCTTTATAAAGGTATTTGGAAAAACAAAGGTGTATTCAACATCGAAGAATTTGATGCTAAACCATTTATGGATGAATTAATGGAACAAGGTCTTCCTTGGAAAATAGTTGAACTATAAATAAAACATTTTAAAAAGTAACTCGTTACTTTCTTTAGGCTTTGCTTCTTTAGATGGAATTTATTTCCATCGTTAAAAGAAGTTAAAAATATAAGGTTCCCTTGAAAAATGGAACATTTTTAAAGGACAAATTATGCAAAAATATATCTGTAAAGTATGTGATTATATATATGATCCAGCCATTGGTGATGAAGATAGCGGTATAGCTGCTGGGACTGCATTTGAAGATTTACCAGAAGATTGGGAATGTCCAGACTGTGGTGTGAGTAAAGAAGATTTTGAGCCATATAATGACTGATATTGTTAATTCTTTTGAAGATTTACCAAGTCCTTGCTTTGTATGTGAAGAAGAACTTTTAAAGAAAAATCTTGAACTTTTAAAAAAAATTCAAGATGAAGCAAGTGTGAAAATTCTACTTGCTTTAAAAGGTTTTTCATTATATTCAACATTTGATTTATGTAAAGAGTATTTACACGGGTGTTGTGCTTCTGGATTACATGAAGCGCTATTGGCATCTAAAGAGTTTGGAAGAGAAGTTCATACTTATTCTCCTGCTTTTAAAGAAGAAGAAGTTGATGAAATAGTGTCACTGTCAAATCACATTGTATTTAATTCAATTGCTCAATTAAAAAAATTTGAAAACAAAGCTATAGGTAGAACTTCTATAGGGCTTAGAGTAAATCCAGAATATTCTTCTGTTGAGGTTGATTTATATAATCCTTGTGGAGCATTTTCAAGACTTGGAATTACAAAAAAGAATTTTGATAAAGATGCAATTTTCAATGTAGACGGTCTTCATTTTCATGCCCTATGTGAACAAAATGTAGATGCACTAGAGGGTGCTTTAAAAAGTTTTGAAGAAAAGTTTGGTGAGTTTTTACCTAAAATGAAATGGGTAAACTTTGGTGGTGGACACCATATTACAAGAGCTGATTATGATATAAATGGATTAGTTACTCTTTTAAAAGAATTTAAAATAAGATATCCACATTTAGAAGTTTATTTAGAACCAGGTGAAGCAGTAGGTTGGAAAACAGGATACTTAACTGCTACAGTTTTGGATATTGTAAATAATGGTATGGACATAGCTATTTTAGATACTTCAGCAGAAGCTCATATGCCAGATACTCTTGCTATGCCATATAGAGCTGATATTAGAAATAGTGCAGAATCTGGTCTTAAAGCCCATACTTATAGATTAGGTGGAAATACTTGTTTAGCTGGTGATATTATTGGGGATTATTCATTTGATGAGCCATTAAAAGTAGGTGATAAAATAATTTTAGAAGACATGATACATTATACGATGGTAAAAACTACCACTTTTAACGGAATTAAGTTGCCATCTATTGCAATAAAAAAGGCAGAGGATTGTTACCAAATTGTAAAAAACTTTGGTTATAATGAATATAAAGCAAGACTTTAATATTTAGAAGGTAATAAAATGGGACAAAAGCGAGTTATAATTGAAGATGAATTCAAAGAAGACGAAGAGATTGATACCCATGAAAATATAAAACATAAGTCAAAAAATTTTAAAAGAAAAAGAAAAGAGTTAAAACAAAAAGGTAAAAAAGTTCAAATCTGGGTAAAAAAAGAGACCTTAGAATATGAAAAAGAACTTACTTTATTACAAATAGAATTATTAAAATTTCAAAATCATGTAAAAGATATGGGTTTAAAAGTCTTGATGATTTTTGAAGGAAGAGATGCAGCAGGTAAAGGTGGTACCATAAAAAGAATCACTGAGCATCTAAATCCTAGAGGTGCAAGAATAGTGGCTCTTGGGAAACCAGGTGATATAGAAAAAACACAATGGTACTTCCAACGATACACTCAACATCTACCTAGTGCTGGAGAAATGGTCTTTTTTGATAGATCTTGGTACAACAGAGGTGGAGTTGAACCTGTTATGGGATTTTGTACCACAGAAGAACACCATGAGTTTTTAAGAGAAGTACCAGAATTTGAAAAGATGATTGTAAAATCAGGAATAATTTTGTTTAAATTTTATTTTTCAGTTTCAAAAAAAGAGCAAGCAAGAAGATTTAAAAAAAGGGAGATAGATCCTTTAAAACAATTTAAACTCTCTCCCGTAGATAAAGAATCCCAAAAACTTTGGGATAATTACACAACAGCTAAATTTTCTATGTTAATGGCTTCAAATACAGATATTGCTCCATGGATTGTTATCAGAAGCGATAATAAAAAATTGGCTAGATTAAACTGCATAAAATATATTTTAACAAATGTAAAATATACAGATAAAGTTGAATCTGAATTATTAAATATAGACAAAAACTTGGTAAATACGGGAACTCAAGAAATTGAGTACATGGAAAAAGAGAATAAATTTGCAAAGGTATAATAGATGAATTTAAATGATTTTGAAAAAACAGATTATAATGGTTTATATGTTTCAAAAGTTGCTCATGTAACTTATGGAAGAAAATATGTAGCAAGATTTCAATATGACAAAAAAAGATATGTAAAAGTTTTAGGGTATTCAAAAAAAGATAACATTACTAAAAGAGATGCTATTACTTTGATGAATAATTACAAAGATAGTATTATTATAGCTCAAGAAGAAGAACCGAAGATTGAAGTTTTAGATGAGAATAAAACTACTTTACCAGCCAAAGAATATGAAAAAGTAGTATCACAAAATAAAGAGATGAAAGATTTATTAGGTGATTATAAATCTCTTGCTAAAAGTGTTATGAAAGATGGTATAAGAAAGATTTATGAACTTGAAGAGCTTAAACATTATCAAATAGAATTAATCAAACTTCAAGATTATCTAGAAAAAGAAAATAAAAGAATGATTATTCTTTTTGAAGGTAGAGATGCATCTGGAAAAGGTGGAGCTATCAGAAGAATTACTAGATATATGAACAATAAACATTACAGAATAGTTGCTCTTGGTAAGCCCGATGATACACAAAGAAATCAATGGTTTTTCCAAAGATATATTCAACACTTTCCAACAGGTGGAGAGATGGTTTTATTTGATAGATCGTGGTATAACAGAGCAATGGTAGAACCAATTTTTGGATTTTGTACACAAGAAGAACATGAAATCTTTATGGAAGATGTTGTTAATTTTGAGCAAGATTTAGTAAGACAAGGAATGATATTAATTAAATTATATTTCTCTGTTTCTAAAGATGAACAAAAAAGAAGATTTGATAGAAGAATTGAAGATCCTCTTAGACAATGGAAATTTTCAGAAGTAGACATGCAAGCTCAAGATTTATGGGGTGAGTTTTCAGAAAAAAAATATGAAATGCTTAGACGAACTAATTCAAGAAGTGCACCATGGCATATTGTAAGAAGTGATGATAAATTTTTATCAAGAATTGAAGCCATGAAAATCATACTAAATTCTGTAGATTATGATGGGAAAAATTATGCTTTAAATTTTGAAGCAAATGATAAAATCAACATCTCTGTTCAAAGAGAGTTGATGCAAATGAGAAAATCAGCTAATTACTAATATTACCAAGGAGATGAAGAACTATTTTCCGAATTGTTCTTTGTCTCAACTTTTTTTAGTAAGATGGGTGTTTTCTGATTTTTAAGTAAATTAAGCCACTTTTTCTCTTCTTTATTTGATAATAAATCTTCTTTTATTTTAGTTTGATTTGATTCTTTTTTATCTTTCTTATTTTTATTTTCTTGATTACTTTTATCACCCTTCTTCTCTTTGTTTTGTTTATCTTTTTCATTGTTTTGTTTAGTGTTTTTATCATTCTTATCATTCTTATCGTTTTGATTCTCTTTTTTGTCTTTATTATCTTTATTTTTCATCGCATTTTTTACAATTTCCAAGTTCTCTTTTGTCTCTTTGTCTTCTTTTATTTTTAAGGCTTTTTCGTACATTTTTTTTGCGTTTTCTAAATCATTTAGTTTAACATAAGTATTTCCCATATTGTGCAGTTTTTTGAACTCTAATTCTTCATTACTAGTTGTTATATCTTTATATGTATCTAAGGCACTTTTGTATTTTTTTTCTTTGTATAAAGAATTAGCAAAATCATATTTGCCTTCGTTTGTATTTATAAAGTCTTTAAACTTATTAGAAGCAGTTTCATAGTCTTGTTCATTATAAGCTTTTGTTGCATCTTTAATAGTATTAAAATCTAGTAATGAAGCTTGTAGATTAATATTTTGAAAAAGGAATATAATAATAGATAATTTTACAATTGATTTGATATTTGGCAGTGATGAAAAGGCAATTAAGAGTAAAATTAAAGCTAAGCATAAAGGATAATAAAATAGTTCAGTATAAGTTTTTTGTTTTTTTATTTGCATATTTATTTTATTTGCTTTTTTTGTAATATCACTTATGATTGAGTTTATATCGTCATCATTTAGTGTATAATTTGTATATCCACCATTTGTATTTAAACTAAGTTTTTTTATACTTTCATTCAGTTTTACCATTGCAATATTACCGTCTTTATCATTTTCATACCCATCTTTTAATGGTATTGGAGTTGGTTTGTTTGTAGCAATTGTTATGATATAAATATTTTGATTATTTTTATTTGCATACTCAATTTCTTTTTTGTAGTCACCTTCATTACCCCCATCTGTTAATAGAATTATATTTTTTGATTTATAATTTTTTAACAATTTATTTGAAGCTTCAAGTGCTGAAAATATGTTTGAACCATTATTTATATTTAGATCATAATCAAAATTTTGAAGTAAAAAATTTAATGAGGTAAAATCATTTGTAAGTGGTGATAATATAAATGATGATTGACCAAAAATTATCACTCCAATTGAGAGTTGATTTGGTGATTTGATAAGATCTAATACTTTTTTCTTTGCCATTTTTAATCTACTTGGAAGAACATCTTGCGCTAACATTGATTTTGATGCATCAATTGCTACAACCACAGGAATTACTTCTTGTTTAATATTTTGTTCTTTTTCATTTGTCACAGGTCTAGCAAGAGCAATTACCATAAAAATGAGTGCTATGAAAAGTAAAATATTTCTACTTTTTTTTGTTAGATTTGAATTTGGTATTGCAAGTCTATTTAAAACATCTTGATCAAATATTTTTTCAAATTTGCTTTTTTGAGTAATAATTAAAAAAAACAGTATTAAAGAGGGAATTAACATTAAAAAAAGAACATTAGGGTATAAAAATTGCATTGAGACTCTTTTGTGTAGATTTATATAATGAACAATTTTAGTAAAGCCTTAGTAAAATTTAGATAAAATCGCTCAAAATAATTATATTGGAGAAAAGTTAATGGAATTTAACGCAAAAAGAGTTGATGAAGCTAATGCAGAAATAACTGCAACTATGACTAAAGCTACAATCGACGCAAAAATGGACAAAATTGCTAAAGAAGCTGCAAAAACAATGAACATACAAGGGTTTAGAAAAGGTAAAGTTCCTGTAAATGTTGTTAAAGCTAGATATGGTGAAAAATTGTCTGAAGATGCAGCTAACGAAGTATTAAGAGATTTATTACAAGAAGGATTAGCTAAATTAGAAATTGCGAATGAAGAATTAATTGGTGAACCAGGTGTTAGTAAATTTGATAAAAAAGAAGATGGTGACATTGATGTAGAACTTAAGATTTCTTGTAAACCAAAATTTGATTTAGGTGATTACAAATCATTAGTTCCTGCTGTTAAAGAGAAAAAAGTTGCTAAAAAAGATCTTACTGAGAGATTAGAAAATCTTGCAAAAGGTTCAGCTCCGTTAGAAAAAATCAAAAGAAAAAGAATGGTAAAAGAGGGTGACTTCGCTGTCATTGATTTTGAAGGTTTTGTTGATGGTGTTGCTTTTGAAGGTGGTAAAGCTGAAAAGTATGCATTAGAAGTTGGTTCTAATTCATTTATTCCAGGATTTGAAGAGCAAGTTTTAGGAATGAAATATGAAGAACAAAAAGATATCGTTGTAACTTTCCCTGAATCTTACCAAGCTAAAAATTTAGCTGGAAAAGAAGCTACATTTAAAGTAACTTTACATGAAATTCAAGAAAAAGTTCCTGCTGAATTAGATGATGAATTTGCTAAAAAGATGTTACCAAATGAAGAAGATGCTACAATTGATACATTAAAAGCAAAAATTGAAGAACAAATGAAAACTGAATTAATGTATACATATTATAGAGAAGAATTAAAACCTGAATATTTAGACAAATTAGTTGAAAATGTTAAATTTGCTTTACCAACAAGTGTTGTTGAACAAGAAGTTAATTATGCTTTAAATAATAAAGTAAGAACAATGACTGAAGAAGAAATTAAAGAACTTCAAGAAAATGCTGAAAAAGTAGAAGCAATTAGAGATGAATTAAAAGCTGATGCTGAAACTTCTGTAAAAGCTACATTTATTGTTGATGCTTTAGCTGCTGCTGAAGGTGTAGAAGTAAATGATCAAGAAGTTACTCAAGTAATTTATTATGAAGCAATGCAAAATGGACAAAATCCTCAAGATGTTTTAAAACAATACCAAGATGCAGGTTATATGCCAGCTATTAAAATGTCAATGATTGAAGATAAAGTTTTAAATAAATTATTTGACGAAAAATTAGGTAAATAAATTAATAATAGGAAAATTATATGAGTTATATTCCATACGTTGTAGAAAAATCTGGTAGAGGTGAAAGAAGTTATGATATTTATTCAAGACTTCTAAAAGATAGAATTATTATGTTAAGTGGAGAGATAAATGATGCTGTTGCTTCTACAGTTGTAGCACAATTACTTTTCTTAGAAGCTGAAGATCCAGATAAAGATATCTATTTATACATAAACTCTCCGGGTGGAGTTATCACAAGTGGAATGTCTATATATGATACTATGAACTATATCAAACCTGATGTTTGTACTATTTGTATAGGACAAGCTGCTTCAATGGGTGCATTCTTATTAAGTTCTGGAGTTAAGGGTAAAAGATATTCTTTACCTAACTCTAGAGTTATGATTCACCAACCATTAGGTGGAGCACAAGGTCAAGCAACTGATATTCAAATTCAAGCAAAAGAGATTCAAAGAATGAAAGATACTCTTAACCAAATGATTTCTGAACAAACAGGTCAACCATTAAAAGTTATTGAAAAAGATACAGATAGAGATAACTTTATGAGTGCAGAAGAAGCTTGTAAATATGGATTGATTGACGAAGTAATCACAAATCACAAGTAAGAGAAACAATGGTTAGAGAAGTAATAACTTATCCAAATAAGTTACTTAGAACAAAATCAAAAGATGTGGAGAAGTTCGATGAAGAACTTCACACTCTTTTAGATGATATGTATGAAACAATGATTGCTCAAAGTGGTGTAGGACTTGCTGCAATTCAAGTTGCAGTTCCCCTTAATGTTCTTATTATTTTAATTCCAGATGAAAATGATATTCAAGCAAAAGACTCTTTAATAGAAGCAATAAATCCAAAAATAACTCATAAAGATGGAATTCAAGTTTTTACTGAAGGTTGTTTAAGTGTTCCTGGATTTAATGAAGATGTTAAAAGAGCTCAACATATAATTGTAGAGTATCAAGACAGATTTGGGAACAATCATAAAGTAGAAACAGAAGACTTTCCCGCAGTTGCATGGCAACATGAAATGGACCACCTTGAAGGTCACCTTTTTATTGAAAAACTTTCTTTGATGAAAAGAAAGAAATTTGAAAAAGAGTATAAGAAAAACCAAAAAAATAAATAAAGTTTTTTTTATACTACTCAAAAGAGATTAAATGAAATATCTTGAAGTAGTTCTAAATGAATCAAGCAATGAACTTGTAAAGAAGATTGCAGAAAATGTAAAAGCTAAAGACTTGCGTTTTTCTCCTGTAGATAAAGATGGTATGCAAGTATCAAGAATGATTGTATCTGATTATAATTTGCAAAAAACTATAGATAGTTTTTGCCATATTATGGGAGATCAAGTTACTTCTAAAGTGATGATTCTTCCAATAGAAGCTTATTTACCCAAAGAATCAGAAGAAAAAGAAAAAAAAGAAAATGAAGCAAATGCTGCAAAAGAAACAATATATAAGGAAATGAAAGAAAATAGTGATATTAATTCAAACTATATTTCTTTATTAGTTTTTTCTACAATTGTGGCCACAATAGGACTAATTCATAATAATTTAGCAATTATTATAGGAGCAATGGTTATTGCTCCACTACTAGGACCCAATATTGCATTTAGTTTTTCAGCCTCAATTGGGGATACTAAGCTAATGTATTCTTCAAGTAAAACAGTTCTATTTGGTCTTTTTATATCAATAATGCTTCCAATGTTTTTTGCAATGATTTTTAATCAAACTTTTGATGCCCATGAATTATTATCAAGAACAGAAGTTAGTTATGACTCTTTTATTCTTGCTTTAGCTTCAGGTGCTGCTGCATCTTTGTCAATTACTACGGGTTTATCTAGTGTATTAGTGGGAGTTATGGTATCTGCTGCATTATTACCTCCTGCTGCTGTTTTGGGAATTATGATTGGCTCAGGAAATAGCGATTTAGCAATTGGAGCTGGAGTTTTGCTTTTGATTAATATAACTAGCATTAATTTAGCTAGTAAAATAGTATTTTTTATTAAAGGTATTAGGCCTAGATTATGGCAGGAAAAAGAAAAAGCTAAAAAGGCTATGATAATTTATATATCTTCATGGATAATTTTATTGATAATATTATTTATGTATGTTTATTATAATCCAGCTATATTAAAAGGTACTTTTATTAGATAAAATATTAAATAAATATTTTAATTACAAAAAAATTAATATAAAATTACATATAATAAATAAAATAATTATTATATGGATTTTATATGAAAACTATCAAAAGTGCTACTTTAGAGTCATTGGATGCAATTTGTGTGGATGTTGAGGCTACATTTACAAAAGGATTACCTAGTTTTTCAATAGTTGGATTAGCTAGTTCTTCTATTCAAGAGTCAAAAGATAGAGTAAAATCTGCTTTATTAACAAATGATTTTAAGTTTCCACCTAAAAAAATCACTATCAATCTTTCACCTTCAGATATAAATAAAAATGGTACTCATTTTGATTTATCAATTGCATTACTTGTAGCTTTATATGACACCAAAGTAAAATTTGATGATTTTTATATTTTTGCAGAATTAGCCCTTGATGGAACACTAAAAGAAAATAGTTCCATCTTCCCTTCAATATTATCTTTAGCAAAAAAAGTTGATAAACTAAATGTATTAGTACCAAAATCTATTGAAGATAAAATTGCAATGATTCCTAATATAAGTGTATATAGTGTAAAAAATTTAAATGATACAATTATGTTTTTTAATTCTAAAGAGAAAGAACAGTATAAAGTTCCTCCATATACAATGTCTTGTAATACTTTGTTTATAAAAAACAAACAATTTTATTATAACAAAAAATATATGTTGGATTTTTTGGATGTAAAAGGACAAAAAGTAGCGAAAAGGGCAGCTTTAATTGCTGTAAGTGGTAACCATAATATAATATTTGAAGGAAGTCCTGGTTGTGGAAAGTCTATGATAATAAAAAGGTTACAATACATTATGCCACCACAAACAGTTGAACAAATACTAGAAAAAGCAAAATTAGATTCACTCAATTTGATTGAGCCAAACTTTGATGCAAGTACGGTTTTTAGGTCTCCACATCATACTTCAACAAGAGCATCAATATTTGGAGGAGGTACAATTAATTCTAAAATAGGGGAAATAGCTCTATCAAATAATGGGATATTGTTCTTTGATGAACTTCCACATTTCCCAAAAGCTATACTTGAATCAATGAGAGAACCACTAGAAGACAATAAAATATTAATCTCAAGGGTAAATTCAAAAACAAATTATGAAACAAAGTTTTTATTTGCATGTGCCATGAATCCTTGTCCTTGTGGCAATTTATTAAGTGCTACAAAACAGTGTAGATGTAATGAATTAGAAATCACAAGATATAAATCAAAACTATCAGATCCTTTTTGTGACAGAATTGATATTTTTGTGACAATGACGGAGGTAAATTATGATGATAAAGCAGATATAAGTTCAAGAAAAATGCATGAAATGGTTTTAAATGCTTTTAAAATCCAAATGCAAAGAGGGCAGAGTGATTTAAATGGAAAATTAAAAGATGAAGATATCAATAAGTATTGTATATTGGATTCTACTTGTGAGAATATTTTAAATTTAGCAACAACAAATTATTCACTCTCTTTTAGAAGTATTAACAAAGTTTTAAAAGTAGCAAGGACGATTGCTGATTTGGAAAATAGTGTAAATATAAAAAAAGAACATATTTTTGAGGCGCTTAGTTTCAGAAAAAGATAATTTGTTTCTCTTCAATTCTTTATGTTAATCTTATCAATCTATGATATAGTGATTTTTATAATATATCCATGGAGTTTACATGATATTTAGAGATTCGAAATTAGCAAATTTAAATGAAATACCAAAAACTATAATTTTACTTATTGATAATAATGAAAAAATCGTAGAAAGTTGTGGTAAACAGCTTGAATTATTTAATATCTCTGTAAAAAATAAAAAATTGAATAAACTCTTTTCTAAGAATAACTATAATTTATTAAAACCTTTAATAAACCAAGAAGAAGAAAGTATAAATATTTATTGGGAAGGAATTAGTTTTGAAGTTAGTTTTCAAAAAATTCCTAATAGTGAATTAGGAGGTTTATACTTTTTTGATATTACTAAATACTCCAATGTGGAAAATGAACTTAAAAAAAGTATGCATGATTTAGTTTCTAAAAAAGAGGAATTACAAGCTGTTTTTGATTTAGCTGCAAATGGAATTTCAATATTAAATAAAAATGGTATGTTTTTATATGCAAATAATTTCTTTCAAAAAATGATGGGTTATACAATGGAAGAACTATATAAAGAATCATGCATATCATTATCCTCAGAAGAGTATAAAAAAGCATCTGAAACAGCAGTAGAAAAAGCTATAAAAGAAGGAAGTGTTGTAAACTTTAGAAAAGTATGCGTTTCAAAATCTGGGGAACATATAAATGCTAGTATGTCACTTAGTTATGTAAAAATAACAAATACAATTGTAATGATAACTTCTGATATTACGGATGACATAAAATACCAAGAAGAGTTAAAAAGACAAGTCGAATTAGAAGTTGCAAAAAGAACAGAACAATATGAAGTTATGTGCCACCAATCAAGACTTGCAGCTATGGGAGAGATGATTGATTCTATTGCTCATCAATGGAGACAGCCTCTAAATGGCTTAGGCATTATAGTTCAAGGACTAAGACATATTTCTAATGCACAAGAGATAAATAAAGAGCTTCTTTTTGAGATAGAATTAGAAATCATGGAAAAAGTTAATTATATGTCCCAAACAATAGATGACTTTTCAGAATTTTTTAGAATATCAAAACAAAAAGAGACTTTTAATTTGCTAAAAAATATTAAAGATGCAATAAGACTTATTAATGTTCAACTAAAATTAAATAACATTGATATAAAAATAGTAGTAAGTAAGAATACTACTTTAGATGTTTTAGGCTTCCCAAATGAATTTAGACAAGTTATTATGAATATGGTTCATAATTCAATGATGGCAATCATAGAGAAAGAAGTGACAAATGGATATGTACATATTGATATAAGTTCTACAAATATTGAAAATAAAGTAACTATTTTAGATAATGGTGGAGGAATTGATAAAAAATATTTTGAAAAAATATTTGACCCATATTTTAGTACAAGAGAAAAAGGTAGTGGAATTGGGTTATATATGTCGAAAGTTATAATTGAACATCATATGAAGGGTAGATTAAGTGTAAAAAATCAAAATAAAGGCACAAAATTTACTCTATTTTTACCAAAAGGGAAAGAGTAAAATGGAAAAAATATATTCTCGTTTACAATCTCATACAATATTAATAGTTGAAGATGATGAAAGTACTTTAAAGTGGTTAAAAAGAGTTCTTAGTATTTATTTTAAAGAAGTATATGTTGCTTGTGATGCTTTAGAAGCTTTGGAAAAATTTAATATAAATAAAACAGATATTGTATTGACGGATATACAAATGCCTCAGATTGATGGATTAACTTTTTTGAAAAAACTTGCTTCAATATCGCCTCAAACCATGAGAATAACAATGACTGCTTTTAATGCTGTTCCATATTTAAATCGTGCAGTTGATTCAGGAGTTCAATTTTATTTAAAAAAACCTATTGATATAGATGAATTACTTTTTGCAATATCTTCTCATATGCCAAATAGTAATGAAATTATTGAAACTGTAAATTTAGGTAGAGGTTTTATATATGACCATTTAAAAAAGATGCTTTTTAAAGAATCAAAGTTAATAAAACTTACTAAAAAAGAGTTGCTTTTATTGGAATTGTTTTTAAAAAATAAACAAGGGTTTATCTCCTTAGAATTAATAGAACAAAGTATTTGGGAAGAACAAGCAACCCCTGATGCAATACGTATGGTAATAGTGGGCTTACGTAAAAAGTTATACAGTGAACTCTTTGAGAACTTAAAAGGTTTAGGATATAGAATAAATCTTTCATAACATATTTTAAAACCTTATATAAATCTTATATAAACCTTATATTTGCCTTGTTTTGCTTTGTTACAATATTTTACATACGTTGTAAGGAGTGAAAAATGAAAAAGATTCTTATTGTTGGTGGCGGTACTGCTGGAACAATGACCGCAAATAATTTAGCAAAAAAATTAATGCCTGAGATTGACAGAGATGAAATAGAAATTACAATGATTTCAAATTCATCAAAGCATGTTTATAGACCAGGAGCTATGTATGTTGCTTTTCATAAATCAGCTGGAAATGAATTTATAAGAGAACAAAAAAGTCTTCTTATGCCTGAGATTAATTTTCATGTGGATGCAGCAGTTGATATTCAAACAAAAAATAATTGTGTTGTTGCTCAAAGTGGTAAAAAATATGTATATGATTATTTAGTACTTGCAACAGGTTGTGAAGTAGCACCTGATAGAATTCCTGGTCTTGAAGAGGGGGGAGATTGGTTTTATACTTACGAAGGTGCTAAAAAAATTGCTAAAAAGTTTGAGAAACTTAAAAAAGGTAGAGTGTTAGTTACAGTTAGTTTTCCTAAAACTGAAAATATTCCACATCAATGTGGAATTGCACCTATTGAAACAACAATGATGTTACATGATTATTTAACAGAAAGAGGTGTTAGAGATGATGTTGAAATTGTATATACATATCCAAAAAAGGCACAATCTGTAGTAGATGGATTATTTTTACAAGTTCCGACATCAAATGTATTACCAATGATTTTTGATGGTATTAATGTAAAACATAAAACATCATTTACCTTAAATAAAGTGGATCCAAAGAAGAAAATAGCATATTCTGAAGAAGGGGAAGAGATAGAATTTGATATTTTAATGTCAACTCCACCTTTTATTGCAGCAAAAGTTATAAGGGATTCTGGCTTATCAAAAGCAAAAGATAATGAAGGTTGGCTTCCTACAGATAAAGAGAGCTTAAAAGTAATAGGTTTAGACAATGTTTATACTTTAGGCGATACAGTTGATTTATCTGTTTCAAAAGCAGGAGGGACAATTCACAATCAAACTGATGTAGTTGCCGATAATATTGCTGCTGAAATTAGGTTTGGGTACCCTACAGAGTCTTATGATGGTAAAGTAATTGCTGTTGCACAAATGGGACTTTCTTGTGGTATGCCTTTATGGTATGACTATGAAGAAGATGTTAAACCCACACCTTGTAGTAAATTAGGGAGTTTCGTAAGATTAGGTTTTAATAAAGGTTTATATTGGGCAGCTGCTCGAGGTATGTTATAGGAGAAAGTTATGAGTGAAGAAGTAAAAGTAATAAAAAGTGCAGAGATGCAAAAAATCGAAGAACAAATGACTATGTTAGTTCAAACTGGTAGATTGAATAATTTAATTGATTTATTAGCAGTAGTATCTGATCAAATTGAAATGACAACAACTCCAATGGTTGAAAAGATGGTAACATCAATTGATAATATGGCAACCGCAGGTTTTATAACTGAAAATGCTGTACGTCATGCAAAAAGAGAAAATGCTAAAAATGAAGTACCTTCCTTATTTGGTTTATTAAAACTAATGAAAGACGAAGATACAAGAAGGGGATTAGCGTTTATGTTAAATTTAACAAAAGGTATTGGAAAACAACTCTAATAAGTATAATTTATAACTGTCTATTAAGCCCGTGCATAAATTTATGTACGGGTACACATTTGTAATTTTAGACTTAATATAAAATAAGTACTTAAAAGTTATTAATATACGACTATTGAACCTTAATACTACAGTGCAATGACACAAAACTCTGAACAGTCTTTATATATATAAATTTATCAATGACAAACTATTTACTATTTTTTAGAAGTATTAACAAAGTTTTAAAAGTATCAAGGACGATTGCTGATTTGGAAAATAGTGTAAATATAAAAAAAGAACATATTTTTGAGGCGCTTAGTTTCAGAAAAAGATAAAATTATTGTATAATGCGAAAAAATTAGATTTTACGAAGGAAAACTTCGTATTGATTACAAAGGGATAAAATGACAAAATGCGGATATGTATCAGTAGTAGGAAGACCAAATGCAGGGAAGAGTTCACTACTAAATTGGTTAGTTGGTGAAAAGATTGCGATGGTTTCTCATAAAGCAAATGCTACAAGAAAAAGATCAAATATAATAGTTATGCATGAAGATGACCAAGTTATATTTGTAGATACTCCAGGAATTCATGAAACAGAAAAACTATTAAATCAATTTATGCTTGATGAAGCACTAAAAGCAATGGGTGATTGCGATTTGATTTTATTTTTAGCACCAGTTACTGATCAAGTTTCTCATTATGAGGCTTTTTTAGAAAAAAACAAAAAAAATACAAAACATATCTTACTTCTTACAAAAATAGATTTTGTCTCAAATGAAGAAGTTTTAGCAAAAATGAAAGAGTATGAAAAATTTTCTGATAAATATGAATCAATCATACCAGTATCAATAAAAAAAGCAACAACTCATGCAGATATTTTAGATGTAGTTGTAAAATATCTTCCTGAACACCCTTATTTGTTTGATCCAGAGATTTTGACAACTGAACACTTAAGAGATATTTTTAAAGAGTTTATACGAGAGTCAATTTTCGAAAATATTTCTGATGAGATACCTTATGAAACAGATGTTTTAATAAACAAAGTTGAAGAGAAAAAGAATGTTGATGTAATAAAAGCTACAATAATTGTACAAAAATCTACTCAAAAAGGTATGATTATTGGTAAAGGTGCAACTGCAATAAAGAGAATAGGGAAAGATGCCAGAGAAAAAATAGAAAAACTTACCGGTAAAAAATGTTTCCTAGAACTATTTGTTTCTATTAAAAAAGGCTGGACTAAAAACAGAGAAGGCTTAAAAGAGCTGGGATACGATATAGATTGATTAAAAATTTCATATTAGTTATTGTGTGATAACTAATATGAAACAGTTTTGTTATTTTTAAGTTTCATAATAATATAATTTATTATGGAATACTCAAATGATACAAAATATTATAAGTCTTGATTTTACTTATTCAAATATAATTAAAGTTTCAGAAGAAATTTTAAATAAAAACCTTGAAAAGTTTATTTTTCATAATTTGAAAGAAAAAACTACTTTTAAAAAAAATCACAAAATCTTTTACACTTACTTAAAATACTCAAATGAGTATTTTGTCTGTTTTTATGAAAATAAGAATAATGCAGTATTTATAATTGAATTAATTATTAAGTATATCAAAACTAAAAAACTTTGTAATAAAAGAGTTCTCGTTTATTATCAAGATTATTTATTATTGTTTGAGAATTCCTATTTTTATTACTTTCAGAAAATAGAAAATGAACTTCAAAATCAAGATATCCAAGTGTATATCAAAAAAAGATTTTTATTTGATTATGATGAAGTAATAAATATTGAGAATAACGAGTTACAAGCTTATAAAAATAAAAAAATAATTACATCAGATTTATCTTATATTCATAATAACAATGAATTAAAGTTTTATTACTTATATCTATTCTCACTACTTTTTTTATGTTTATCTTTTCTATGTTTTACTTATTATGAAAAAGAATCTAATAAAAAAGAACTTCAATTAATCCAGAATAATAAAACAAAACAAAACAAAATAATTCCAAAAAGTAAAAGTTTATATTTTAAAATGAATAGTTTATTTTCCACATTGGAAGAACATAATATAAAAATATCAAAGTTTGATTTTAATAAAAAAAGTTTAACAATAACTCTTTTTGCTAAAAATAGAGAGGACTTTTATACTTTTATTCAACCTTATAAAAATAAAAAAATAAATTCATTTTTTAAAACAAAGGAGGGCTATGAGATTAATGCATCATTTGTTTTTTAATAGCAAATATAGAACTTTATTCTATTTTCTTCCTTTATTTCTTACTATTTCTTTTATCTATCTTT
This sequence comes from Arcobacter sp. F2176, assembly GCF_004116465.1. Taxonomy (NCBI): domain Bacteria; kingdom Pseudomonadati; phylum Campylobacterota; class Epsilonproteobacteria; order Campylobacterales; family Arcobacteraceae; genus Arcobacter; species Arcobacter sp. F2176. The sequence continues at coordinate 19,555 of NZ_PDJV01000021.1, read as the reverse complement.
TTTACTCATTTAGTCAAATAAATGAATATCAAAATATAAAAAAAGTAAATATTATTAAAAAAGAAAAAAAATTAAGATTATTTGATTTTATTTATGATTTAGAAGAAGAAATAAAACATAAAAAACTAGATGTTAAGAATATAAAAATTACACCTAAAAAAGTTTTTTTACAAATTGAAGATGATTTTTTAAAGAGTATAGCTGTTATTGATTTTATTGAAAAATATAGTTCTAAAATAACTATTAATAAATTAAGCTTTAAAACTCTAGGTAACAATAAAATAAACTTATACATAGAAATAGAGTTAAATAATAAGGATATATTTTATAAAAAATCAATACCACAAGAGATTAAGAATATAGTTTTATATCAAAAAAATACAATAAATAGTAAAGAAACATTTATTATTAACGATATAAAAGAAGATATAAAAATTGATGCAATTATTAATAGCACTGTTTTAGTAAATAATAAGTGGTACAAAATAGGAGAAAAAGTAAATGGAGAAAAAATAATTTCTATAAAAAGTGATTTTATTGTGATAGAAAAAAATAATCACAAAACAAAAGTATGGATATATCAAAATGAATATACTAGATAATTATAGATGTGACTATGAACTTATTAAAAACTATGATGTTAAAAGTTTAAGAAATAATTTAGTTTTACCAATAAAAAAAGATGAATATTTTATTACAGTAATAGTTTGTGATGAGAGTTCAGATTTAGAGTTATTTGATACTAATTTAGTAATAAAAGAGATTAAATCTAGTAAAAATGAAATTTTATTTTGTTTGGATGATTTTGAAGAAAAATATGACATTTTTATAAATTATAAAAATTCAATACAAGAAAATCAAGAAAAATCTATTCATGTCTTTTTTGATTTTGTATTAAGATATTCTCTTGAAAAAAAGTGTAGTGATATACATATTGAAACTTTAAGTGAGTGCTTAATAATAAGACTTAGAATAGATGGTATTTTAAAAACTTTTTTTAGTTTTGATCTCAGTTTTTATTTGATTCTTAGTTCATATATTAAACTTATATCAAATATGGATATCACAGAAAAAAGAAAACCACAAAATGCAAGATTTGAAAAACAAGTTTTAAATAAAGATAAAATTGATTTTAGGGTATCAACCATGCCAACTATTACAGGCGAATCAATTGTATTAAGAATTTTAGATAATGGAACTAATAAAAAGGAATTAAATAATATTGGGTTTGATAATTTCATATTGGAAAAAGTTAAAAGAACAATCATGAAATCAAATGGCTTAATTCTAGTTACGGGTCCCACTGGAAGTGGAAAGACTACTACTTTGTACTCTATATTAAATGAGTTAAATGATAATTCTAAAAAAATCATTACAATAGAAGATCCAGTAGAATACCAGATAAAAGGAATACAACAAGTTGCAATTAATAATGCCATAGGACTAAGTTTCAATGATGTTTTAAAAAATATATTAAGGCAAGATCCTGACATAATTATGATAGGTGAAATAAGAGATGAAGAATCTTTGAGTATAGCTATTCAAGCTTCTCTTACTGGTCATTTGGTTTTTAGTACCTTGCATACTAACGATTCTATTTCAACACTTTCTAGGCTTTTTGATTTAAATGCAAAACCATATTTAGTAGCTTCTACTTTAAGAGCTGTTATTGCTCAAAGATTAGTGCTTAAACTTTGCCTTTTTTGTGAAGATGGTTGTAGTAAGTGCAATTATACTAGGTTTGAGGGTAGGTTATCATTATTTGAGTTTTTAGAGTTTGATGAAAATATATCTTCGATTGTGGCAAATGATTTTGATAAAAATAAAATTATGCACTATGTAAAAAGTATTGGCTTTAAATCTCTTTTTGACGATGCAAAAGAGAAAATTGAAAAGAATCTAACAACTAAAGATGAAGTAAACAAAGTATTATTTTGAATAAGTATAAAATACACTATCAAGAAAACCAAAAAATCAAATCTAAAGTTATAATAAGTGATGATTTAAAAAAAGAAAAACTTCCTGAGAATATTGTAAAAATAAAAAAGATAAAAAAGCTTCAATTTAAAAATATCAAAATAGTAAATAAAGCAAATGAAGAGCAGATTATTGAATTATTTATCCAACTAAGTATTATGTTAGATTCTAATATTTTATTAATAGATGCTATAAGAATCTTACAAAAAAGTATAAAAAATGATTATTTATCAGATATATTAGTCTCTATGGAATCTGCTTTGCAAAATGGAAGACCTATTTATAAAGCTTTGGAAAAATATGAAAAAGATTTGAATCCAATTATAATTCCTTTTTTCATGATATTTGAAAAAAATGGAAATATAAAAGCTGTCATTGTGGCTTTGTCTACACTTTTAAAAATAAGACTAAAGAATAAAAAAGAGCTGAAAAATTCTTTGAGATACCCTCTAATCGTCATGATAACTTTTATCTTAGCCCTTAGTTTGATTTTTATTTTTGTAGTACCAAAATTTGAAAATATATTTTTACAATATAACATGCAACTTCCTATTTCTACTATTTTATTACTTAACCTAAAAAATTTCTTTTTAAAATACTCTTTATATCTTTTGCTTTTTTTTATTTTCATTTATTTTGCAATAAAATATTTTATTAATATATCTGATAGATTTTCTTACTTTAATGATGAATTTTTTATAAAATATCTCCCCGTAATAGGAAGTTTAAATAAAACATATGAACTATATAATTTTTTTGTGGCACTAAATATTTTATTACAATCAAAATATGAATTTCATTTAAGTATGGAAGATGCATGAATTTTAATAAAAAATAAATACCTTTTGGCTAGAATATCGTCTATTAATGAACATCTTAAAAATGGCAAATCAATTTCATACTCATTTAATTCAACAGAATTATTTGATGAGTTGGTTATTAGTTTAATAAGAAGTGGTGAAGTTAGTAATTCTTTGGATATATGTGTAGAGAGATTACAAGTTTTGTATGAAAAAAAGTTTGATAAAAAGATTAAGTCTTTAACTTCTCTTATTGAACCAATCTTTCTTATACTTATTTCATCGCTGATATTATGGATTATGCTTGCAATTTTTACTCCCATATGGAATATGAGTGAGATGTTAAATATTTAAAGGGAATATATGAAAGATGAAAAAAAATTTGAAGATGCAATAAAAAGTGTACTTGAATATGTAGGGGAAGATGTAACTAGAGAAGGCTTAGAAAAAACTCCAAGTCGTGTGAGAAAAGCCTTTGATTTTATGTGTAGCGGATATAATCAAGATCCAAAAGAGATAATAAATTCAGCACTTTTTACAAGTTCAAATGATGAAATGGTTGTTATAAAAGATATAGAATTTTATTCTATGTGCGAACATCATATGTTGCCAATTATTGGAAAAGCACATGTGGCATATATCCCAAATGGAAAAGTTGTAGGACTTTCAAAGATTCCAAGAGTTGTTGATGTATTTGCTAGAAGATTACAAATTCAAGAACAAATGACTGAGCAAATTTGTGATGCTCTTCATGAAGCCTTAAATCCAAAAGGTGTTGCTGTTATGATAGATGCAAGACATATGTGCATGGAGATGAGAGGAGTAGAAAAAATTTGTTCTACGACTGTCACTTCAGCGCTTAGAGGGTTATTTAAAAAAGAGAAAAAAACAAAAGATGAGTTTTTATCAATAGTAGCTCAATCTTTGCATAAATAATCTTTCGTGCTTAATTTAGAGAAAATCAAAAAAATCAGATTTTCATATTTTGACTCAAATGGATATGTTTATCCATTTGAGATGATTGAAGACAGCTCAAAATTTGAAAATAATCAATTAAAATGTTATATGTATTGTAAATCAACAAATTTAAGTGCAAATGGAGAGGTTTTTTTATATTTAAAAGTTGAAAATGATAAACTTTCTTTTAGAACAAATTATTTTGCAAATAGTAAAGAATTTACAAAGTTGATAAAAAATAGTGATGATGAATTAAGTTATAAAGTTAATTTTGGAAAAGATTATTTGGAGTTAGATTTAGAAATTCTTTAATTTTTCAGGGGTAAAATTATCGAAAATTTTGCACCTTTTTGTTTTTCTTCATTGTACTCAAATTCTATATTCTCAACATTTATTTCTCCTTGCATGTGCTTTACAACAATTTCTTCACTCATATATAATCCAATTCCTGTACCAAGAGATTTGTCTTTGGTTGTAAAATATGGTTCAAATATTTTATTAATAATGCTTTCATTAACTCCACCTGCATTATCTTTTATTTCAATAATAAGTTTATTATCTTTTATGTTTGTTTTGATAAATATTAGCCTATTACTTAAATTATTCTCAATAAAAGCATCTTTTGAATTATTAAAAAGATTTATTAATACTTGTATTAGGGCATTTTTATCATTTATTATATCTATATTATCTATTTCATTTATAAATTCAATATTCTCATTTTTAAATTTACTTCCAATAATCATTAAAGATTTTTCAAATGTCTCTTCAATTGTAAAGTTTGTTTTTTCTTTTGAGGGTTTAAAAAAGCTTCTAAAATCATCTATAGTTTTTGATAAATATTGAACAGAATCATTAATTTGATTCATTGAATCATGAATCTCTTTTTCTTCTAGTGTTTTTAATTCATTTTTTAAGCCAATACCAGTAGAAATTGCAGATATATTTGATAATGGTTGTCTCCATTGATGTGCAATATTTTCTAAAACTTCTCCCATTGCTGCCATTTTAGATTGTTGCTTCATTATTTTTTCTTTGTTCTTTATATCTGTAATATCCACTGCATTTGATATAATTGTTCTTTTACCTTTTCTTATACCAAAAGGTGCAGAATAAAAATGCCAAATTAATACTTTTCCTGATTTTGTCTTAATATTAAATATCCCATTATCAAATATTTCGTTGATTGTGTAAAGTGAATTTATTATCTCTTTTACATTTGAAGCATTATTCTCATAGGCAAGCTTTGTCCATTTATCTATGGTATCTACTTCTTTATATTTATAGCCAGTTAGTTTTTCAAAAGTTTTATTTATAGTTAAAACTTTACCCTCTTCATTAAAAACTATAATTGGTGAAGCTAAGTTATCAAGGCTTTTTTTAAAATACTCTTTTAAGTCTTGTTCTTTTTTAAACTCTTTTGAAATAATAAAATATAAATAAATTGAAGTAATTGATATAAAAATCCAACCTTTTATTGTTTGGATGTAAGTTAATATTTGATTCTCTTGAGTAAGTAATAAAATAGCTTTATCAGAAAATAAAATCCAAAAAAAACTAAGAATAAAATAAATACAAGCTATATAAAATGCTGAAGAAACTTTTTTCATGGATACCCTTTAAAGATTAATTATATCACAATTAAAAATTAGAGTAAAATCAATTTTGCTAGCATTAAAAAACTAAAAAAGCCGACAATATCAGTTACTGTTGTAAGTAAAACTGTACTTCCAACTGCTGGATCAATATTATATTTTTTTAGAAAAAGTGGTATAGTTGCTCCAAAAAAACCTGCACTAAATAGGTTTATTATCATAGAAAGTGCTATTACTAAACCTAAAAGAAGTGTATTAAACCAAAAATAAGTAATTATACCAACAACTAAAGCAAATAGGAAACCATTGAGTAGCGATACTAAAACCTCTTTTATAATAGCATCTTTTGAGTTCTCAAAATCTATTTCACCTAATGCCATTCTTCTAACCATTACAGCTAAGGTTTGTGTTCCTGCGTTTCCACCCATTGAAGCTACTATTGGCATAAGTACAGCTAAAGCAACAAATGCCTGAATAGTTTGATCAAAAAAACCAATAACCATAGAAGCTAATATAGCAGTCCCTAGATTTATAAAAAGCCACATAGCTCTTTTTTTAGCTGTAAATATAAAACTATCATGTTCAAAGTCATCATGAACCCCAGCTAATTGATACATTTGCTCCGTTGCACTATCTTCAATAACATCTAAAATATCATCTGATGTAATTCTTCCTATTAGCATATTTTGGTAACCAACTACAGCTACAACGCTAAGGTCATACTTTTCAAATTGCTTTGCAACATCTTTTATAAGTTCATCGTCATTTACTTTATAGGGTTTGAATCTTTTAGCACCATGTTCTTCAATTATTTCTTTGTAAGTTTTTTTATAATCAAAAATAATTAAATCTTCTAACAAAATAGAAGCTACTAAAATTTTATTATCATCTACTATATAAACTTGGTGGATATTTTCAAGTTCTTTTTCTTCTTTTGCAATTCTAAGTTTTTCTATTGAGCTACTGATTGTTTCATTTAAGTTTGCGCTGAAAAGCTCTGTTTGCATATATGCACCAGCTTCTCCTGCTTCATATCTTTTTAACCAATTAATTTCTTCTTGGTCATCAACTTCAAGACCATCAAAAATCTCTTTAGCTTTATCAATATTAAGTTCTTCTATTTCTTGTAAAATGTCTGTTTGATCATCAGATTCCAATTCATCAACAGCATCTGTAAGTTTTTCAATAGTTAGCTCTTTATAAGCATATTCTCTTAGTTTTTCAGGAAGTTCTAAAATTACATCACCAAGTATGTCCTCAGGTAAATTTTTTAGAATAAAGACAAAATCATCTGGATCATTTTTTATTATTTTTTTTAAAGAATAAGCTATATCACTTGGATGTAGCTTATCTAACTTTTTTAGAAGTTCTGTTGGATTTTTTTCTATAAACTTTCCATTTACTTTCAAATTTACACTTTCAGTAAGCTTTTATTTGGTATTTCTTTTAAATCTAAAACTTCTTGCGTTGGATTTTTACTTTTTTCTTCAAGTTCTTTTGATAAGGCTTTTGTATATTTTAGGAATTTTTTCTTTGCATTTCCATTTAGTTTTGTTTTTGTTACTCTTACTATTTTAGCTGGATTTATTGCTCTTCCATTTTTATACAAACCAAAGTGTAAGTGTGGGCCTGTACTAACACCCGTTGTACCAACATATCCTATTGTTTGTCCTTGTTTAACTCTACTTCCTACTCTAAGTCCAGGCTTAAATCTACTTTGGTGCGCATAAAGAGTTTTATATCCATTTTTGTGAACTATCTCAATAACATTCCCATATCCACCTTTTCTACCTCTAAATACAATTCTTCCATCAGCAGCTGAATGAATAGCTCTTCCTCTTGGGGCTGCATAATCAATTCCTAAGTGGGCTCTGTATCTTTTTAATACGGGATGCCATCTTTTCAATGTAAAAGCACTTGAAATACGAGTATAAGTTAGAGGTATTTTAAAAAAGTAACTTGTTAAACTTTTACCAGCTTCATTATAATATTTCCCATCATCTTCATTTTTAAATATAAAATATTCTTTATTTCTTATTTTTACAACTGCTGAAATAATATCTGGTGTTCCATGATATTGACCTAGTCTGATTCTCTGTCTATATTTTATTGTAATGGTGTCATTTTTTCTCATATATTTAAAGTTTACACTTCCACTATATGCTCGAATAAACTCATTTGCTAATTCACTATTTGAAGTCATATTTAATATGTCTTGATAGGGTGATGATGTAATAGGAATAGTTACGGTTTCAACAGCTTCATCAAAAATGATTGGAAGAGTAGAAAATTTATAAGAATCACCATCTTTGTAAACTTGTAGTTGTATCTCTTCTGATACTTCTATTAAGGCTTGAATTAGTTCACCTTTTTCATTTTTTGTTTCATAATAAGTGGCACCTGCTCTAATCTCTGAACATAACTCTTTGTCTTCTCTTTCTAAGTTAAAATAAAGTTTGTTATCAATATTGTTTTCTTGTAAAAATGTTAGAAAGGTATCACCTTTGGGCCAAGACAGTTTTTTTACTTCTAAACTAAATAGTGAGCTCACTATTAATAAAATGCATATTAAATACTTCAAATCGTTTCTCTTTTTATTATAAAATCAAGAGTATTATTATACAATTGCAACCTTAAATATAATTTTGGAGAAGTTTTTGAAGAAAATTGCGTTTTTAGTTTTAGTGTTATTTAATACATATCTTTTAGCTGATTTTGTAACAATATATAGAACAATGGGAATAGAAGAAGTACAAAAAGAGTTAGATAGACAACTTAAAAGTGAAGAGTACTGGAATAAGTATTTAGAAAATGTTGATGTTAGATATGGATATTATGAATCAAAAAAATATGTTTTAGTAGCTGATAAACTATCAAAAAAGTTTGAACTTTTTAAAAGAGAAGATAAAAAGTTTTTAAAACTTCTTACGCAAACAATGATTAGTGGAGAAAAAGATGGTGATAAATTTCTTGAAGGAGATTTAAAAACTCCTATTGGAGCTTATAGATTGACTAGAAAATTAACTAAACTTGATCAATTTTACGGTCCTTTAGCCTTAGTAACAAACTATCCAAATACTTTTGATAAATCTTTAAATAAAGAAGGTCATGGAATTTGGATTCATGGTATGCCTTTTGAAGAGACTAGATCAGACTATACAAAAGGTTGTATTGCACTAGATAATGAAAGTTTAGTTATTTTAGATAAAAGCATAAATTATGATGAATCTGTTTTATTGATTTCAGAAAAAGATATTGAACCAACAACTAAAAAAGAGATGAGCGAAGTATTGGCTTTTATTTTCTCTTGGACTGATGCTTGGAGAGTTTCTGATGTAGATAAATATTTAGCTTATTATTCAAAAGATTTTAAAAGAGCAAATGGACAAGATTTTGATGCATTTAAAAAACAAAAAGAGTATATTTTCTCAAGAAAAGAAGAAAAAACAATTGATTTCTCAAATATAAATATAATGCCATATCCAAACTCTTTCAATAAAAAAATGTTTAAAATAGTTATGGATGAGCACTATAAAACAAATTCATATCTTTTTGATGGAGTAAAAGAGCTTTATATTCAACTTGAAAATGGAAAAATTTCAATCCTTTCAGAGGGTTAAAACTTTTATTAAATCTTCTTTAGTTATAATCACGCATTAATAAAACAACTTAAGGTTAATAATGCAAAAAGAGATGACAACTGAAGAGATGGCTCTTGCCCACTCTTTAACACTTGAAGAGTTAGAAAACATAAGAAATATCCTAAAAAGAGAACCAAATCATGTAGAAATTGGTATTTTTTCTGCTATGTGGAGTGAACACTGTTCATATAAATCTAGCAAAAAATACTTAAATGGTTTCCCAACAAAAGCGCCATGGGTTATTCAAGGTCCAGGTGAAAATGCTGGGGTTATTGATATTGGTGATGGTTATGCTGCTGTATTTAAAATGGAATCACACAATCATCCAAGTTTTATTGAACCTTATCAAGGTGCTGCTACAGGTGTTGGTGGTATTTTAAGAGATGTATTTACAATGGGTGCAAGACCAATTGCAAATATGAACTCTATTAGATTTGCTTCTATTGAGGGAGATTCTGAAACTGCTGCTAAACATAGATTTTTACTTCGAGGTGTAGTTGCTGGTATTGGTGGATATGGTAACTGTATGGGAGTTCCAACTATTGGTGGAGAGACTACTTTTGAAGAGTGTTATGCTGGAAATAACCTTGTAAATGCCTTTACTTTAGGTTTAGCAAAAGCTGACGAAATCTTTTACGGTAAAGCAGAAGGTTTAGGAAATCCAGTTATGTATGTGGGTTCTAAAACTGGGAGAGATGGTCTTGGTGGAGCAGTTATGTCATCAGCTTCATTTACAGAAGACTCAGAATCAAAAAGACCAACTGTACAAGTTGGAGATCCTTTTACTGAAAAACTACTTTTAGAAGCTTGTTTAGAGCTGTTTAAAACTGATTTAATCATCGGTATTCAAGATATGGGTGCTGCGGGACTTACTTCATCCTCTTTTGAGATGGCGGGAAGAAGTGGTTCAGGTATGATTATGCATTTAGATAAAGTACCTGCAAGAGAAGAAGGAATGACTCCTTATGATTTCATGTTAAGTGAATCACAAGAGAGAATGCTTATTTGTGCTAAAAAAGGTTGCGAGCAAGCAATTATTGATATCTTTGAAAAATGGGAATTAGATGTTGCTGTTATTGGTGAAGTAACTGGTACTGGAAATATGGAATTATTTTGGCATGGAGAGAAGTGTGCAGAAGTTCCTGTTCAACCAGTATCAGAAGAAGCTCCAATATTAGATAGACCAGTTAAAGAACCTGAATATCTAAAAGATATAAAAAATATAACATTAGACAAAAACATCTCAAACCAAGAAGCTTTTGACGCTATGTTTAGTGATATGGAAGTAGTTGATAAATCATGGGTTTATTCTCAATATGATTCTATGGTACAAACAAATACAATCGAAGGACCTGGAACTTTAGATGGTTCATCAATTAGAATCAAAGAGACAGGAAAAGCACTTGCTATGAGTGCTGATTGTAATACAAGACTTTGTTATATCAATCCAGAACTAGGAGCTGCAGCTGCTGTTATGGAATCAGGAAGAAATGTAGCAATGAGTGGAGCAAGACCAAAAGCAATCACAGATTGTCTAAACTTTGGAAACCCTCAAAACCCAGAAGTTATGTGGCAGTTTAAAATGGCTTGTGAAGGTATCAAATCAGCTTGTAAAGCACTTGTAACTCCAGTTATTGGTGGAAATGTATCTTTATACAATGAAACAAATGGAGTAGGGGTTTTCCCAACACCTTCAATTGCAATGGTTGGTGTAAATGAAGATGCAAACAGAGTTTTACCTTCAAGATTACAAGAAGATGGAAACACACTTTTCCTTTTCGGGGATACAAAAGGTGAATTTGGGGCTTCTTTATATATGAAAAAAATGTATGACAAAGTAGCTGGTGTTCATCCAGAAGTTGATTTTGAAAAAGAGTTAGCACTTTGGGACACAGTTATTGATGCAAATACATCATCTCTTTTAGCAAGTGCTAAAGATGTAAATGTTGGTGGATTAGCAATTGCAATTGCTAAAATGGCAGTTGTTGGAAACAAAGGTGTAAATGTATCTGTTGAATTAAATGATTCAAAAGATATCTTTTGTGAATCTTTGAGTAGAGCAGTTGTAGAAGTAAAAGAAGAGAATATCGAAGCATTTATTAACCTTGCAACTTCTAAAGGTATCTCTTGTACAAAAATTGGAACAGTTGGAGGAGATATAATCTCAATCAATGATGTGACAATCTCTTTAGAAAATGCAAAAGATATTTACTTTAATAAATTTAAAAAAGTAATCGAACAAGACTTATAATGAAAAAGGCTTTTTGGCCTTTTTTATAAAACTGCTAATCTAATACAATTAGGAACTCAATGGAAAATATAAGCATAATAACTATAATAGCAATTGCCTTTTTGGGTTCTTTTGGACATTGTGTTGGAATGTGTGGGGGAATAGTTGTAGCTTATTCAAGTACAAAGATAGATAACTCTTGGAGTAAAGTAAAACAATCTTTATCTCATATCTTATATGCCCTTGGAAGAGTTTTTACTTATACAATATTGGGTTTTATTTTTGGATATTTTGGAAGTGTTGTAACTTTTAATCACACCACAAATGGCATATTACTTTTAATTACTGGTTTTTTGATGATTTTAGTTGGATTATCATTAAGTGGCAAATTGAAATTTCTTACTAGTATAGAGCACTCAGTTTCAAAATCAAAAATCTATCAACAAACTTTTCGTAAACTTTTAGGTTCTAATAGCTTTATTAGTTTCTATTTATTGGGCATGTTAAATGGACTCTTACCTTGTGGTTTTGTTTATGTATTTGCAATAACAGCTGCTAGTACAGGAAGTGCTCTATGGGGTGCTTTTGTTATGTTGATTTTTGGATTAAGTACAATTCCTGCAATGTTTTCATTAGGTTTTTTTGTAGGGATTTTTAAACAAATTGCCTTAAGAAATCTTTTTATTAGTATAGCTGCAATTTTAGTAATTATATTTGGTATTTATACCATGTACCATGGTTATGAATTTTTAAGTGACCCCAGTAAAGCAATTCTTACTACTTCTTTGTAATTTTATTTGAGACAATTAGTTTCTATTGAAGAAACTCTTTTTTTTGCACTATCAACCATCATCTCTAAAACTTTGTCATAATTTATATCTTGAGTTAGTTTAAATGCTCTTGGAAAATAATCACTTCTCTCATTCATTCCTGGTATTAAATTGATTTCAAGAAAAAAACATTCACCTTCTTTATTAGTTTTTATATCAATTCTTCCATAATCTCTTATATTCAAATGAATAAAAGAGTCTTGGGCTATTTTCTCAATTTTACTTCTAAGTATAGTATCTTCTATAACTAAGAGCTTCTCACTATTTTCTCTTTTAACTCTTTCTGATAATATATTGTGATTAGATTCTGAATTACTAGCCAATATCTCAATTGCACTTACTAATAGTTCATTTTCATCTTTTTTTATAATAGCAACTGTAAATTCTCTTCCATCGAGGTATTTTTCAACTAAAATTGGTTCTTTAAATTGAGTATATAAAGATAATATTTTACTTTCATATTCTTTAAAATTATTAGCCAATGAAAACTCATCTATTCCATAACTATTTGAAGCATTTACAGGCTTTAAAAAAACTGGAAATTCTATTGGAAATTCTTTTTCTTTATATTCTTTTGGATTTGCTATAAAATAGTCTGCTGTATTTATACCTTTTCTTCTTAAAAATGATTTTGCAAGGGCTTTATTTGAATCATATTTTAATACATCTTTTTCACATCCTGTATAGTTTATATTATGTTTTTTAAAATATTCACACAATAAAATATTGGATTTGTTTTTTAGTTCAATATATTTAACTGCTAAAATAATTAAGTCAGGTTTTCTTTTTAGTACTTTTTCTAAGTCTTCCTCACTTTTACAGATATTCATTCTGGCATTGTCATATGAGATTTTTAAAGTATTTAATATATTTGTACAAACAGCTAAAGTACCAAAGCCATTCTCTTTTAGGTTTTCATTTACAGCAGTTATAATCTCTATCTTCATTCATTTTCCCCTTTTGTTTTTTATAATTTAAAACTTTTGCTAGGGTAATATTGCTAGTAAATAGGTTTTATATTTAATATTACAGCTAATAAATAGTTGTTTTTTAAGTAGTGAAATTTTTGTTAGTAAGTACTAGTATAGCATAAATATGATTAATATGATATCAGATTTTTTAAGCTTAATTTAAAAGGTAAATACTCTATTTCTTCCATTTTCTTTTGCTTGATATAAAGCTTTATCTGCATTTTTGAATACTTCATCGAAGCTTTGTTCTGAACTTTTGAAACTGCTTATTCCAAAAGATGCAGTTATATGTTTTACAGTAGGAAATTCAGTTTTTGATATATCAATTCTGAGTTTCTCTGCAATATTTTCGGCAACTTGTAAATCTTTTGTTTTTAGTAATAAAACAAACTCTTCTCCACCCCATCTTGCAAAAATGTCATTTTGTCTTATTTTTTTTGAAACAGTATTTGCTAATTCTTTTAAAATCTCATCTCCTACATCATGTCCATAGGTATCATTTACCAATTTAAACTTGTCTATATCAATTATTACAAGACAATAATTGAAATTTAGGATTTTATCTTTTATTCTCTCTTGTAGACCTCTTCTATTATGAATACCTGTTAATGCATCATTATATGCTTTTGTTCGCAAGTTATTATTTGTGGTAGTGAGTTTTGCATTTTTATCTCTTAAAATCACTAAAAGATGGTTGAAAAATTTAGCTACTATTCCTACTTCTGTATCTCTTTCTTCATGGATCTTTTTCTGAAGATTTCCAGTTTTCATTATATTTACAATACTTTCAATAGTATCAACCCAAGGAAGTTTTGCATTATGTTCACTTCTATTTAATCCCAAAACTTCATGTTTTTTACTAACTCTTAATAAGTTTATTCTATATAAAAAGTAAAATAAAATAAGCCCTAAAGAAAATGCAAAAACAAAAGCAACCAATACTCCTAGTGTTTGTATATAAATAAAATGTACTCTAGTAAAACCTTCTGGAAGTTTTCCCAATAGCCCAACAGCAATTGTTCCCCATGCTCCTACAAAACCATGGATACTAACAACACTTAGAGGATCATCTACTTTAAGTTTTTTTATTAAAAATTGATCGCTATAGTGCATCACATAAGCAGATATAAAACCTACAAATGCAGATTGTGCTATAGTTAATTCATAACAACCTGCTGTAATTCCTACTAATCCTGCAATAATTCCAAAACTAAATAGTTCAACATCAACTTTTTCTTTATTATATAAAGTTATAGTCCAAGCACCAAATCCACCAAAGACAGCTGATAGAAGGGTATTTAATAAAATTGAAGTTACAGAAAAATTAAATTTTAAAAGACTTCCTGCATTGAAACCAAACCAAGCAAAAAATAAAATAAATACACCAAATACAATAAAATTATGATTACTAGGAGCAAAATATTTTATTTTGCCATTTTTTTTAAATTTACCAAGTCTTGGACCTAAAATAATTGTTCCAGCCAATCCAATCCAAGCACCAAGGGAGTGAACAACAGTTGAACCTGCAAAATCTATAAATCCAAGTTCATGTAACCAACCATTGTCATTCCATGCCCAATGACCAAATATAGGATAAATAATAGCAGATACTGTAATTGAAACTACAATATAACTAGTAAATTTGATTCTCTCCGCCACTGCTCCTGAGATGATAGTTATAGCAGTAGCGGCAAACATAGCTTGAAAGAAAAAAATTCCATTTTCTTCTAAATTAAGTCCATCTATTAAGAATTTATCTTGACCTATAAGACCTAAACTATCAGTTCCAAACATTATGCCAAAGCCAATAATCCAAAAGAAAATTATACTAAAAACAGTATCAATAAGATTTTTCATAGCTACATTAATAGTATTTTTAGTCCTTACAGTTCCTGTTTCTACAAGTGCAAATCCAAGTTGCATCATAAATACTAAAAAGCCACAAAGCAAAATCCATAATAAATCTATGCTAGTCATATAGTTATCCTATCATTAAATAAGAATAAATAATATCCAAAAAGCTACATCCAATAATTGAAACTATGTATATTTAATATACAGTTTTATACAAAGCAACTCCTAATTACTTTTTTTGTATAATCACGAAAAATTATAAACGACAGAGGAATTAATTTGAGAGCATTAATCAGTGTTAGTGACAAAAGTGGTGTTGAGAATTTTGCGAAAGAGTTAGTAAAATTAGGCTATGAGATAATTAGTACAGGTGGAACTTATAAAGCTTTACAAAATGCAGGAATAGCAGTAATTGAAGCAAACGAAGTTACAAAATTTCCAGAGTGTTTTGAGGGAAGAGTTAAAACTCTAAACCCATATATTCATGGTGGAATTTTACATAGACGAGACAAACAATCTCACTTAGATCAAGCAAAAGAATTAGGTGTTGAAGGTATTGATTTAGTATGTGTAAACCTGTATCCATTTAAAGCAACTATTGAAAAAACTGATGACTTTGAAGAGATTATCGAAAACATTGATATCGGTGGTCCAGCGATGGTTAGAAGTGCTGCAAAAAACCATGATAGCGTTATTATTGTAACTGATGTTGTTGATTATGATTTAGTATTAAACAATCTAAAAAATAATACAAATACTCAAGAGTTTAGAAGAGATATGATGATAAAAGCATATGAGCATACAGCTGCTTATGATGCTATGATTGCAAACTACATGAACAAAAGATTTAACAATGGAATGGGTGCAAAACAATTCATCGTAGGTGAAAAAGTATTTGATACAAGATATGGGGAAAACCCACACCAAAAAGGTGCATTATATGAATTTGATAAACACCTATCAAATAAATTTATCACTTTAAAAGGTGAAGCAAGTTTTAACAACATGGGAGATATCTCAGGAGCTGCAAAAATAGCATCAGCATTTGGAACTGACAATGCCGTATGTATAGTAAAACACGGAAATCCATGTGGTTTTGCTATCAAAGATACTCTTTTAGAATCTTATACAGAAGCACTAAGATGTGACCCAATCTCAGCATTTGGTGGAGTAGTTGCAGTAAACGGTGTAGTTGATTTAGACTTAGCTGTTAAAATGAATGAAATCTTCTTAGAAGTAGTTTTTGCAGCAGACTTCACACCTGAAGCTGAAGAAGAATTAAACAAAAAGAAAAGAATCAAACTATTCAAACAAGGTACTAAAAAACTTGAAATGGCAAACGACGCTTTCAACTTCAAAATAGTTGATGGTGGATTTGTTTATCAAGATGCTGATAAAGTTGAAGATGATGAGGTAAAAAACTCAGAACTAAAATCAAAAAGAACGGCGACTGCTCAAGAAATAAAAGATATGGAAATAGCTTACAAAGTAGCAAGTCTTACAAAATCAAACTGCGTAGTTTATGTAAAAAACTCAGCAATGGTAGCAGTTGGTATGGGTATGACTTCAAGAGTTGACGCAGCAAAAGCAGCCTTAAGAAAAGCAGAAGATTTAGGTATCGATGTAAGTGGTTCAGTTCTAGCATCTGAAGCTTTCTTCCCATTCAGAGATTCAATTGATTCAGCACAAGAAGCTGGTGTGAAATGTGTGATTGAGCCTGGTGGAAGTATTAGGGATGATGAGATTATAGAAGCGGCAGATGAATTTGGTATGGCGTTGTATTTCAGTAATAAACGACACTTCTTACACTAAAAAGATTGAAAGATTGTTTTATAATCTTTCATATAATTTTTGTAGTAGAGGATATAGTCCTCTACTTAGCTTTCTATAAAAATTCTATCTGCTCCTTAGAATATCACTTTTAAAGTTAATATTTTTATATGGTTTTAATTTATTTCAATAGATTCTTTATATATTTAGTCTAAAAGCATAAGCTATTTTTAGGATTAACAAATACTTAATAAAAAAACATGATTTATATCATTTATTTAAGACTTTTATGTATATAATATATTATTAATAAATAGTTCAATAATATAGTATATACGAGGAAATAGTAATGATTAATAGATTTAAAATTACAAACTTATTTGGTTATAAAAATATTAATATTGATTTTGAATATGACATAAAAATCTTGATTGGTGAAAATGGACTTGGTAAAACGACAATATTAAATTCATTGTATTTTTTATTAAACAAGATGTATCATAAATTAATTCAAATAGATTTTGAAAAAATAGAACTAGAGTTTAAAGGATATAAAAATATATCTATTTACAAGTATGAAATAGAAGAATATTTAGAATATAACAAAAGAGGAAGAAAATTAAGAATACCGCCAAAAGTTATTGAAGAATTAAAAAATATCAATCTTGATGAATTAAAACAATATTCTGATTATGATGATTTTAATATAAATGCAAGAAATATAATTAATCGATATGTTAAAGAAGACAAAATACGTAGATTTGCACCTATTGATATTATGGTACGTGAGATATATAGACATATAAATTTACCCAAATTTGAAAATATTAAAGAATTAGAGAATACTTTAGAAATGTTAAATTTTTCAATATTATACTTACCAACATATAGGAGAGTTGAAGAAGATTTAAATAGTTTGGGTGCCACAGATACTTACTTTGATGATATTGAAGAACTTGACGATGATGACATGAAAACTGCGGATGATACCTTAATTCATTTTGGCATGGAAGATGTTATTTCCAGAGTAATAAAGGTAGAAAACGAGATTACCAAATTGACGGTTAATGGATTTTCAAAAGTAACTGGGGAAATATTATCACAATTTCTGAAAGGGTTTCCAAAAATTAATGATAAAGCAATTGATAGATTAGATGTAAAAACAGCTGAGATTATTTTGCATAGAGTTGGGAAAAATATATCTAAAAAAGATAGAGATGAAATATTACATCTACTTCAAAACAAAAACGAATTAAAAGAAAAAAGGGAGTTGGTTTATTTTATATTTAAATTAATTGATATATATGAACAACATAAACATCTTGATGATGCACTTAAAACTTTTCGAGATGTTTGTAATGAGTATTTAAATGATAAAGAATTCAGATATGATGAAAGTTCTGTAAATATTGATTTATATAGAACTGCTTTAGATGAAATAGTAACTTTAAACAAATTATCTTCAGGTGAGAAACAAATTATTTCTATATTTTCAAAAATTTATTTGCAGGAAGAAAATAATTTAATAGTATTATTTGATGAACCAGAACTTTCATTATCCTTGCCATGGCAAAAAAAATTGTTACCTGATATTGTTAAATCTAAAAAATGCAAATTATTATTATCTGTTACACATTCACCTTTCATTTTTGATAATGAATTAGATAAATATGCAATAGGAATGAATACATATTTAAGTGAGAGTATTGATGAGCATTGATTTAATAACAGAATTAAGAAGTAACAGAAAAACAGCTCATGTTGCATATACTGAATTTACTGTAGCTTACTCTAAAAATGCTAATATGATATATTGTTTTTTTGAAGGAGGAGAAGATAAGAGATACTATGGCACTAGAATTAAAATTAAATATAATCTAGATTATGAAGATTTTGATTGTGGAGGAAAAGATAATGTTAAAAAAGTTGTTAAACTAGTAGAACAACATTATAAAGATGCGCATACATTATTTTTTATGGATAAAGATTTTTCTAATGATGTGACAAACAATGAGATATATGTCACCCCTTGTTATAGTATAGAGAATTTTTATACCAATCATCAAGTTTTGGAAGAAATTTTGATTAATGAATTTGACATGAAAAAAACTGATGATGATTTTCATTTATCTTTAGAACTTTTTAATAACTTACAAAATAAATTTCATGCAGAATTATTGGTTTTTAATTCATGGCTTGCTTGTCAGTATGATATAAAAATTGAACAAGATATAAAAACATTTCTTTCAATTGATGAAAATGTAAAAAGATATTTTATAGATATTGTTAAAGCTAATTTGCAGGAAATTAGTAATTTTGATGATTTAAAGGATATTAATGTTATTCAAAATACATTATTTCCAGAAGCTCCAAAAATTGATATGGAAATTTTAGAGAAAAAAATAGAGAAATTTAAAGAATCTAATAGCTTGGGGTGTCAGTATAGAGGTAAATTTGAATTAAAGTTTTTTGTTGCATTTTTGCGAAAATTAACTGATGAATTAAATAAAAAAAATTCTACAGTTTTTAAGAAAAAAAGAAAATGTAAATTACAGTTTAAAGTAGAAAATATAATATCTGTAATTACACAACATGCTATTACTGCAGAATGTTTATATAAGTTTTTTGATGAACATTTAAAAAGTGCCTAAAAAAAGCTTTAGCACATGAATCTCTATTCTTTGTGATACTCCTATTTAAATGAAATCTTATTATGGTAAAAAAAAAGCAAAAAAAAAGGGGTCAGGTGCAATGCCGTTAAGTTAAGCCAAGAATCCCCTTTTCATAGTATCTTCAGTACTTTTAAAAAACACTTTTTTTCTTCCTCTTGGAAAAATTAGCTGATTTAATACCTTTAGTATTTTTACCTTCCAAAGGAGATGGTCTTTTAAATTTTCTATTAGGTCTTATTTGAACAGTACTTGTTAAAA